>DATDIA010000170.1:0-4024 GCA_036521295.1 Candidatus Cybelea sp.
GAAATGGCGTCTTGCCGCTGGACGACCGCGTCGCCGAGCGGTTCAACTCGGACATGGCGGGGAGGCCGGTACTGGTGGGCGGCAACTCACAAGTGCTCGCCAACGGAATGGGTGGACTCAACGAAAACGCCGTCCTCAACATAAAGAACAAAAGCCACTCCATCACCGCGCAGGTCATGATTCCCGAAGGGGCGACCGCGAACGGAGTAATCCTCTCGCAAGGCGGAATCGCCGGCGGCTGGATGCTTTACATCAAAGCGGGGAAGCTAACGTACCTCTACAACCTCTGCGGTCTCCGCGAGGACGTGATTACATCCACCGAAGGGCTAATCGCTGGAACGCATCAAGTGAGGATGGAGTTCGTATACGACGGCGGCGGTCTCGCTAAGGGAGGAACCGTTACGCTCTTCATCGATGGTAAAGCGGTGGGCAACGGCCGCCTGGAGGCAACGCTTCCAATTGTCTTCTCTGCTGATGAAACGTCTGACGTCGGCGTAAAGCACGGCTCGCCGATGACGCCGGATATGCCCGTAGGGAAGAATACGTTCAACGGCACGGTGAACCTTATCGTCCTTGAAACGAGCGGCGAAAGTAATGACCATCTTTTAGATCGCGAACAAGTGCTCAATATGATCATGGCACGGCAATAGTTGCCCGCGCCTCTGCCCCGCGCACGGCTTCGCGAATGCGGGGCCGTGTTTGCTAAGCAGCTTGGATCCGGCGGGGAGCTCGATTGCAATTGCGAGCGCCTCACACGGCGGCGGCTTAGCTCGCAGCAGCCTCGCAGCTTAGCAGCTTAGGTCGGAGCTTCAATCTCCTAGCAGCCTAGACCGAGCGGCACTGCGCTTGAGGGCGGCGTTTTGACCCCGCCTAACTCCTACACCGCTACGCTGCTGCTCCGTGGCATTTTTTAAACTTGCGCCCGCTTCCGCACGGGCAAAGTTCGTTGCGGCCGACCTTCCGCTGATCGCGATGAATCGGCTTTGCCGGTTCTTCATCGTCTTTATTGGTGTGCAGTTGTTGCGGGCGGCGGGCCACGCCGGGCATCGGGCCGAGAAGTTGCTCCACTTGCTGTGGCGCAAGCGCGTTGCCGCCGGCGCCGACCGGCTGCGGAATGAGTTGACCAGAGGGAATGGGCTCGAACTGTGGAGCGCCTGCGGGGATAAGTTCGGGCGTCGGTGGGCCGTGCTCGATGACGACGCGGAAGACGCCTTTGATGGCCTCGTCGGCGATGTTGTTCTTGAGCGACTCGAAGATCTCGAAGGCTTCTTTTTCGTACTCCACGCGCGGATCTTTTTGCCCGTAACCTCGTAGACCGATGCCGGTCTTGAGGTGATCCATCACGTAGAGATGGTCGACCCACTGGCGATCGATGATTGGCAGCAAAAGATAGCGCTGTTCCACGACGCGCAGAATTTCCGGCGTCACTTCGCTCTCTTTTGCTTCGTACGCTTCGCGCGCTCGCTCGCGCAGCATACGCCTTATCTCTTCCCGGTCTGTGCCGGCTAAATCGTTAACCGTAAAGCTTTGCGCGACCGGAAATATCAGCTCGAGCGCCTTGAGCATCTCATCGAGATCCCACTCGCTAGGGTGAGCGTTCTCCGGAGCGTTCTCCTGAACGGCTTCGTCGACTTTGGCTTCCAGCGTCTGCACCATGAACGTCCGCGAGTCAAAGTTTCCTTCAAGAATCGCCCGACGATCGGCATAGATGATGCTGCGTTGTTTGTTCATCACGTCGTCATACTCGAGGACGTGCTTGCGAATCTCGTAATTATGGTTCTCGACCTTACCCTGCGCGCGTTGGATGGATTTGGTAACCAGCCCCGACTCAATCGGCTGTTCGTCGGTAAATCCGACTCGCTCCATGATCGAGGTCATTCGATCGCCGCCGAAGAGCCGCATCACTTCATCTTCCAACGAAACGTAGAACCGCGAAGAGCCTGGGTCGCCCTGACGGCCGGAACGACCGCGTAGCTGGTTGTCGATGCGGCGCGCTTCGTGGCGCTCCGTGCCGATGATGTGCAGTCCGCCGTTGCGCGCGACGCCCTCGCCAAGCTTGATGTCGGTGCCGCGGCCCGCCATGTTTGTGGCAATGGTTACCTGGCCCTCTTGGCCGGCATCCTTGATTATCTCGGCTTCCTGTTCGTGATATTTGGCGTTGAGCACGTTACACTCGACGCCTTTACGCCGCAGCATCGTCGCCAGCAGCTCGCTTTTTTCTATCGAGCGCGTGCCAACGAGAACGGGCCTTCCCTTCTTGTGCTCGGTTATGATCTCGTCGACGACCGCGTCGAACTTAGCCTTCTCCGACTTGTACACGATGTCGGAGTTATCTTTACGAACCATGGGCATGTTCGTCGGCACGACGACTACGTCCAAACCGTAGATGTCGCGGAACTCACGCTCTTCAGTCTTCGCGGTTCCCGTCATTCCGGCAAGGTGCTCGTAGAGCCGGAACAGATTCTGAAAGGTAATCGTGGCGAGGGTCTGGTCCTCCCCACGGACTTTGATGCCTTCTTTCGCCTCGATCGCTTGATGGATGCCGTCGGAATACCGACGGCCGTACATCAATCGTCCGGTGAACTCATCGACGATGATCACTTCCCCGTCCTTGACGATGTACTGCTGGTCGCGGTGAAAGAGATTCCAGGCCTTCAGCGCGGCGTTGAGCTGGTGCGTCAGCTCGATGTTGCGCTGCTCGTAAAGATTCTGGATGCCGAGCATCTTCTCAACACGCGCCACGCCGGCTTCGGCGATCGGAACTGCGTGCGCCTTCTCGTCAACGGTGTAGTCCTCAGCTTTGCGCAACCGCGGAATGATTTGCGCGAACTTTTCGTACAGCTCGCCCGACTCTTGAGACGGCCCGCTGATGATCAGCGGCGTGCGAGCCTCGTCAATCAGGATCGAGTCGACTTCATCGACGAGCGCAAAGTAAAGCTCGCGCTGCACGAGATCTTCCACCTGCCACGCCATATTGTCGCGCAAGTAGTCGAAACCGACCTCATTGTTCGTCACGTAGGTGACGTCGCTATTGTATGCCGCGCGACGCTGCGCCGAATCGAGGCCGTGCTGAATGACGCCGACGCTCAACCCCAAAAACTGGTAGACCGGCGCCATCCAGTCGGCGTCACGGCGAGCCAGATAATCGTTGACGGTGACGACGTGAACTCCGCGCCCTTCGAGCGCGCGGGCATAGACCGGCAGCGTCGCGACCAGCGTCTTGCCTTCGCCGGTCTTCATCTCGGCGATGCGTCCTTCATAGAGCACCTGGCCGCCCATGATCTGCACGTCGAAGTGGCGCATCCCGATCGTGCGCGTGGAGGCTTCGCGCACCACTGCGAAGATTTCCGGGAGCATCGCGTCGAGCGATTCGTCCTGCTCGAGCCGGCCTTTGAACTCCGCCGTCTTTGCCTGCAAGTCCGCGTCCGAGAGCGCGGAGAGCGGCGCGGCAAACTCGTTTACGGCTTTTGCGGTGCGGCGCAGGCGAGCGACGTCGCGCTCGTTACCGTCAATGATGCTTTTGAGAAACGACATGAACGCTTACGGAACGAGGCCGATCCCCGTTACCGCTCCCGGCGACGTATAAAGGGTCGGCGCAGGCGATTGGTTTCCGGGGCCGCCGGCGCCCGCGGGGAAGATGTAAATCACGCCCGCACCGCTCGGCGTGGAGTCGGCAACGTAGATGACGCCATCGGAGTTGACTTTGACATCGGTAGGCGCATTGAGCTTCGTCGCGCATCCATGGATTTTACGAATCGGCTTGGTGTAGGGAATCTTCTTGTTGTAGGGCGGGAAGACGAGAATCGCCGGCCCTAAGGTTGAGTGGCAGCCGGCATTCGGCTTCCCTTGGTCGGCGATGTAGATATTACCCATCGGATCGAGCGCGACGCCTAACGGCGTGATGACGCCATTCTTCGCGGTGATCGTGAAGCGAGGGAAGACGTTGATTGGCGTCGGGGTCGGCGATGGTGTAGCCGAAGGCGATGGACTCGTGCTTGCAGTGGGCGTAGGTGAGGGCGTCGGT
>DATDIA010000171.1:0-2014 GCA_036521295.1 Candidatus Cybelea sp.
GTCTACGTCGCAATCGGTCAGAAGAACTCGACGGTCGCCGCGCTCGCACAAGTTCTCGAGCAAAAGGACGCAATGGAGTACACCACCATCGTGGCGGTAAGCCCATCCGAAGCGGCGGCGCTTCGGTGGATGGCGCCCTTCGCCGGCTGCGCGATGGCCGAAGAGCTCATGTATGCCGGTAAGGACGTGCTAATCGTCTACGACGATCTCACGAAGCACGCGCAATCCTATCGCGAGATGTCGCTCCTGTTGCGTCGGCCGCCGGGACGCGAAGCCTATCCGGGGGACGTCTTCTATCTGCATTCGCGCCTTCTAGAGCGGGCGGCAAAGCTTTCAGACGCGATGGGCGGCGGCTCGATGACGGCTCTCCCTATAATCGAAACTCAGGCCGGGGACTTCTCGGCGTACATTCCGACTAACGTCATCTCGATCACCGACGGTCAGATCTACCTGACACCACAGCTCTTCTTCCAAGGCGTCCGCCCGGCCGTCGACATCGGGCTCTCCGTCTCGCGTGTCGGCGGTGCCGCACAGACCAAAGCGATGAAATCCGTTGCCGGACAACTCAAGCTCGAACTGGCGCAGTATCGCGATTTGGCGGCATTCGCCAAGCTTTCGAGCGACCTCGACAAGGCGACGCAGCAGCAGTTGATGCGCGGCGAGAAGCTGACCGAGCTCATGAAGCAGCCGCAGTATCAACCGCAGTTGACCGAAGATCAAGTGGCGATCTTGTACGGCGCGACCCACGGGTTCGTCAACGACATTCCCACCGCGCGTCTGCAGAACTGGGCGTCGGCGCTCATAGACTTTTTGCACGCCAAACATCCGGAGATTCCCAAGGCGATCGCGGAAAGCGGACAGCTCTCCGATGAGACGGCGAAGCGGCTCGACGCCGCGCTGACAGAGTTCAACAAGAGCTTCTGATGAAAAAGGCGAATCCGCGCTTCGCGCTCCTCGCCCCCCGTCGGCAAAGCCGCCGGGGCCCCCGGCCTTCGGCCCCCGGGAATTTTGCTCGTGCCATGTGGCCCTTCGGGTCACAGGTTACTTGAGACGGCCATAACGTGCCGACGGTTCGAGACCTGCGCGATCGGATCAGATCGCTCAAGAACACCCAACAGATCACCAAGGCGATGAAGCAGGTCGCTGCGTCGAAGATTCGGCGCGCCGAGGCGGCGCAGAAGCGCGCGCGGCCGTACGCTGACGCTCTCGCGGAAATGCTCGGCGATCTCATCGCTGCCGTGAGCTCGGTCGACCATCCGTTTATGAAGCCGGGTCGCGAAGGGGCGCCGGTGGGAATCGTCCTCATAACGGCGGACAAAGGCCTGGCCGGTGCCTTCAACTCCAATGTGGTTGCTGCCGCAACGGCGTTCGCTCGCAGCCAAAGCGCCGTCCGTTACTATACGATCGGGCTGAAAGCTCGAAATGCCGTTCGCCGGATGGGTATGCCCGACCATCGAACCTGGTTGCTGGGGGCGCCGTCGAAAATCCACACCGCGCGCGAAGTCGGCCACGCCGTATCCGACGATTTCGATCGGGGCGCCATTTCGCAAATCGTGCTCGTCTCTTCAAAACTCGTGACGAGGATGTCACAGCGTCCCGAAACGCGTAAACTCGTACCAATTCTTACTGAAGACCTTGCAGCGCTTCGCGGCGGCCGGCATCCCGAGGCTAAAAACGAGGGTGCACGCGGGGCCATCGAGTTTGCGCCGTCGCCCGAGTTCGTGCTCACGCGCCTCCTGCCCAAATACCTCGAGTTCACGATCTATTCGGCAATGCTCGAAACTGACGCCGCCTTCTTTGCCGCGCAGATCGTCGCGATGACCAACGCAACCGACAATGCATCGAACCTGATCGACGAGCTCACGATCGACATGAACAACGCTCGTCAGGCGGCAATAACAAAAGAGCTTTTGGAAATCGTTGCGGGTGCGGAGGCACTCGGAGTCGAGTGACTTTGCCGCAACGACAAGCCGGTTCGGAGACGCTCGCTGCGAACGTCCTGTTCTCCGCTCGC
>DATDIA010000172.1:0-3628 GCA_036521295.1 Candidatus Cybelea sp.
TTCTCGATGGCGTCATCGTCGTCACTCTTGATGAAGTACGCAGCGCGATGCGCCTGATGGCCGAAAAGATTCGGATCATCACGGAGGGCGCCGGCGCTCTGCCGCTCGCAGCCGCGCTGACCGGCAAGGCAGGCGACGGGCCGATCGTCGCGATTGTCTCTGGCGGAAATATCGACCTCGATAAGTTCAGCCAACTGATCGGCTAAACGGCGCGTTCTATACAGTCGGCAAATTCGTCGACGTCTTGCGCGGTCGTGGCCCAGTGCGTCATCCAGCGAACCTCGGGGAGCGACTCGTCGAAAAGATAGAAGAAGTACTGCCGTCGAATTTTTTCCATTGCGGTTCGATCGAGCGTTACGAAGACGGAGTTACATCGGACGGGGCGCGTCACGCGTATTCCGGGAATCGCTCGCACGCGATCGTACAAGCGCGCCGCCATCGAGTTGGCGTGAGCGGCGTAGCGTGACCAGCGCTCGTCGGTCAGCAGCGCACCGAGCTGCGCGCCGAGATAGCGCATTTTCGAGCCGAGCTGCATCGATTGCTTCTGAACGAAAGGCGCCGCCCCGGCGTCGACGTCGGGTTTAAAGAAGCACATCGCTTCGCCCAGCATCAATCCATTTTTCGTACCGCCGAAGCTCAACACGTCGACGCCGGCCTCAACCGTCGTGTCTCGCAGCGTCGCACCGAGTGCGACGGCGGCGTTGGCGAGGCGCGCTCCGTCGACGTGGACGATCAACCCGCACTCGTGAGCGAAGCTGCAGAGCTCGCGCAGCTCCTCGATTTCATAGACGTCGCCAAACTCGGTGGCTTGCGAGATCGAAACGGCGCGGACCTGAGGGAAATGGACGTCTTGCCCGGCGTGCAGGTGCGTCTCGATATCGGCCGGCCGAAGCTTTCCCTCCTTGGCCGCGATAGGAATCACTTTCGATCCGCTGAAGCGTTCGAGCGCGCCGCATTCGTCGGTTTGAAGGTGCGCGCTTGCAGCGGCGACGACCGCTTCCCAGGGATGCAGCACCGAGCTCAAGGCGGCGACGTTGGCCCCCGTGCCGTTGAACGTAAAAAACACTTGGGTTTGCTCGCCGAACTGCTCTTTAAAGCGCTCGATTGCGCGCTCCGTCCAGGCGTCCTCGCCATAGCCGATCGCATCGCCGGCGTTAGCATCGATGATGGCCTGCATGATTTCCGGCGCCACCGGCGCGTTGTTGTCGCTGGCGAAGCTGCGACGCAATGAAAGCTCCATGGGTCTTAGGTTCCGTGTATCCAACGGGTGGAACCTACCGCGAGCTCCGGGCGCGATGCACGGGGTTGCGCGCCGGCGATGCGCTGCGCGTGGATGAAATCGCTTGCCCCATGGCTGACCGCAAGCTGCTCTGTATTGAACTCGGCAATCCGCGTGGGCCGGCGGTTTCGATCGCTGCCGGCGTTCATGGTGACGAGCCGGCCGGCCCCTGGGCATTGCTCGGCCTGCTCGAAGAACGCGCACTCGATCCTCGCTTCAACTATCGAATCTGGCCGTGCACCAATCCCACCGGCTTCGAGTCTCGAACGCGGGTAAGCGTTGACGGCCTCGACGTCAATCGCAGCTTTGATGGAACGGGCACCTCGCCGGAAGCACGTGCGGTGCTCGACGCAAATCGCGGGCGAGCGTTTACGCTCTCGCTCGACTTGCACGAAGACTGCGACGCCTCCGGCTTCTATTGCTACGAATACGGCGGAGGCGCTATCGGGCGTTGCGTGATCGCCGCACTCGACGCTGATGGATTCCAAATCGATCCTCTCGATACGACGTTGCGCTTGGCCGGGCCGCTCGACGACGCGCAATGCGCGCGCGAACGCGGGCGCGTCATTGCCGATCCTTTTGCGGAGGCGGCGCTGCTCGGCGGCCTTTCCTATTCGCTGGCGTTTGCGCGCGGAGGTACTCGCTTCGCGTTGACGTTTGAAACGCCGTCGGCGGCTTCGTGGGAGAAGCGTCTTCGGATGCACCGGGCGGCCGTGCTCGCGGCGATCGCCGCGCTATGGAAACGGGTTGAGGATTCCGCTTCCATCCCGTTTAACTAGTGGCCCGTAACGGAGGGATTGATATCGATGCCGGGATGCCGCTTGGCAAAGGGCAAGGATGAAGAGCGACAATAGCGCCAGCGCTATACGAGCGATGAGTGACGCAGACATTTGCCAAGCGGCGCCCGGCCCTGCGGGTTTCGGCGGCGGTGCCGCGCCCGCTTCGTTGCTCCTCACTCCCATACCGTTGCGGGTATTGTCGTTCGTCGCGCCTTGCGCTCACGGCACCGGCGCTCGAAACAGCGATATCAATCCCTCCGTCACGGGCCACTAGCCCGCGATGCCGCAACGCGATCGACTCGAAGTCGACGTCCTCTTCGTCGGGGCCGGCCCGGCAAGTCTTGCCGGCGCGATTCGACTCGGTCAACTGGCGCAAGCGGCCGGTCGTGCGCTCGAGATCCTCGTGATCGAGAAGGGCGGCGAAGTAGGGAATCACGGGCTCTCGGGAGCGGTCATGGACCCGCGTGCTCTCGACGAGCTTTTGCCGAATTGGCGGGAAAGCGCGCCGGTCGAGTCGCCCGTCACCACTGACGAACTGTGGTTTCTAACCTCGCGCAGCAAAATCAAAGCGCCGTTCACGCCGCCGCCGCTCAAGAATCACGGCAAGTACGTCACATCGTTACAGAAGCTTTGCAAATGGCTGGGCGACGTCGCCGAGGAGCACACCGCGCAAGTTTTCTCGGCCTTCCCCGGTCAGGAGTTGCTCTGGCACGAGAATCGCGTCATCGGCGTGCGTACCGGCGACAAAGGGCTCGACCATAACGGTCAGCCCAAGTCAAATTACGAACCGGGCGCGGATATCATCGCGAAAATAGTCGTGCTCGGTGAAGGACCGCGCGGCAGCCTTGCAAAGCAGGCCGTATCGCGTCTGCATCTTGACGAGGGACGCCAGCCGCAAGTCTACGCCGCCGGCGTCAAAGAGCTCTGGCAGCTTCCCGACGATCGTTTCAAGGCAGGGGCAGTCATTCATACGCTGGGTTATCCGCTCGCGTCGGAGACCTTCGGCGGCGGATTCATCTATGGCATGGCGGCCAACATTCTCGATATCGGTTTCGTCACCGGTCTGGATTATCGGAATCCAACGACCGATCCCCACAACGAGCTTCAGCGAATGAAACAGCACCCGACGATCGCGGGCATGCTCGACGGCGGAACGCTGATTCGGTACGGCGCAAAGGCGATCCCCGAAGGTGGACTCTTTGCGATGCCCCGCCCATATGCCGATGGACTTTTGATGGTGGGAGATTCTGCCGGCTTCTTGAACGGCATGCGCCTTAAAGGCATTCACCTCGGCATGAAATCCGGAATGCTTGCTGCCGAGACCATTTGGGAAGCGCTGCAGATCGAGCGCTACGACGGCGCAACGTTGTCTTCGTTCGAACGGCGCTTCACGGAGTCGTGGGCATACGCCGAGCTGCGAACGTCGCGCAACTTCCACCAAGGCTTTCGCAACGGCTTGCTGCCGGGATTGCTCAATGCCGGGCTTGCGACGCTGACCGGCGGCGCCGGCTTTGGATTCATCGACAAACTGGCGGGCGAACCGGGATACGCCCGAATGGCGAAGATGGGC
>DATDIA010000173.1:0-3668 GCA_036521295.1 Candidatus Cybelea sp.
GGCGCCCCCGCCGCCGCCACCGCGTTCCCTTCGCTACCTACAGACGCCAGTGCGCGACTGAATTGTACGGCGAGACCAGCGACGGCTCGAAGCCGTGAAGGCCTGAAGGGATGACGTCAACCTCGGGGGATTGCCACAAGAAAGCGTAGGGCACGTCCTCCAAGAGTCGTCTCTGAATGAAGCCGTAAATACGCCGGCGTTTGGCGCGGTCGTATACGGCCGTCGCACGTTGCAAAGCTCGGTCTACGGCCGCGCTACAATAGCGAGAAAAGTTGGTTCCTTTAGGGGCGCGCTGGTCGCACGATATCCAGGATGAGGGATCCGGATCAACGGCGCTCCCGAACCCCATGAGCGCGGCTTGAAACGTTCCTCGATTGAGCGGCCCGTCGAGCGCGAATAGCTCGCTGCGGTCGTACGCCCTCGTCACGAGGTCGATGCCGACTGCTCGCGCTTGGTCGATCAACAGTGGGACAATTTCATTTGCAATAGAGTACTGCGTGCTAAAAATCAGCTGTATCTCCAGCCGGCGTCCGCCCTTGACGCGAACCCCGTCGTCGCTCGGGACCCAACCGTCGCGGGCCAGAAACGTCCGCGCACCACTCGGATCGTATGCAATCGAACCTGCACTGGGATCGAATGCCCAGGTGAACATCCCACGCATTCCCGTGTCTGCATCGTATAGCCCGAAAGTGGCCTTTGCCACGAGCATACGGCGATCGATCGCGGATGCCAAGGCACGGCGTATCGCGAGGTCCCTCATGATTGGATCGCTCATGTTGAAGAGAATCGCCCCAAAATTTGGAAGCATCGTCACGATGACGCGATGATTTGGAAGCGACCGCAAGTCCGGGACCGTGGAAGGAATTGGATCGTCGAAGGTGGCGTCGACCTCTCGGGTCGTTAACTCGTTGACGACCGTCGAGGGGTCGTGGATAAAGCGAAGGCTAAGGTGCCTTATTACGGGTTTCGTTCCGTAATAGCGATCGTTGGCCGCGAGGTCGAGGCGCTCGCCGCGAACCCACTTTGTAAAGCGATAGGGACCCGATCCGATCGGCGCGCCGTTAAACGACACACGGTTTAGACTCGCGTACCCGGCGAGCAAATGGGCGGGCAAAATGGGATAGCTGCTCTCTCCGCCGAAAAAGGCCGTTACCATAGGCGCATACGGCTGCGCTAACTCCACGACGACCGTGTATGGCTCTGGCGCCCAAACTCTTGCGATACGATCGTAGCCGCTTCGCGTCGTAACGGCGTTCGATGGGTTCATTATCGCGCGGTAGGTAAAGACTACGTCTCGGGCCGTTAAGCGATCGCCATCCTGCCACAGGACGTTTCGACGTAAATGAAAGACGATCTCTTTACCATCTCGCGAGATCCCGCCGTTTTCGACTGTCGGCACAGTCGACGCAGCGTCCGTGATGATCCGATTCCGGGCGTCGTAAGTCGTCAGGAAGGAATACCCGAGCGTCGAGACGTCCTCGGCGTCCGAGCCTTGCAGATAGAGTGGATTGAGTGACGTGGGCTCCCGCATGGCCGCGATAACGAGCAAATCTGCACGCTCCGGGCCGGCGCCGCGATTCGCGCATGCGGCCATCCCGAGGACGACGATACTTGTAAGAAGCAGCCGGGCAATCATTTTATAATGCTGTCGCTGCCTCAACGGCTTCGTCTTCGGTCATGGTTGCTCCCTCGGCAGTAAGTGTCGCGAGGACATCCGCGCCCAGCGTACCGCGCAACGTCGCGAAAACGCGATCGTGCTGAGTGTAGGGATTCCTTTCGACCCCCAACGTTGTGAGGAGCGCCTCCGCAAATCCGAGGATCTGAGCGGCCACACCCTGCACGCCCGGCCGATGGCTCGCCCCACGTAGAACCGCGATCGTAGCCAGAATCTCGAGCGATCTTGCAACGAAAACGTCAAAGTGCTCCTCGCGCCCGGCCGCGAGGGCTTCCTGCGCGTGTTGCCGTGCCTCTTCGTACCGATCGAGCGCAATGAGGTATTCGGAGAGAACGACCTGGGTGCTTACGGCCCTACGCCTGGTGTAGTAGGCGGAGAAACCTTTTTCGAGTACCTCAGTTAATTGCCGCACCGCCGACTCGGGATCGCCCTCGCGGTACGTGAGATCGGCTAGATCGAGTGTTGCACCCTCGAGTTCGAATCGATCGTCGAGCGCTTTAGCGGCGCGTAAGGTCTCCGTAAGATAACCGCGAGCCGCAGCGAGGTCGCCCTCGTCGGTACAAACCTCTGCGAGGCTGCGCAGCATTATTGCGACGTGCCAGCGAAGGCCCCGTTTGCCGGCAATATTTAGTCCCTCTTCCAAAATCGTTCGCGCCTCGGCGTTGCGCCCGAAATCGTTGAACGCGCTTGCGGCTAGATCTATCGCCCGCACGAGCCGTACTTCATCGCCCACGTTGCGGTAGTAGGCAATTGCTTCGAGCGCGCTCGCGAGCTGGAGATTGTGACGATCGCTGAGGTGCATCGCGATGAAGGCATCCGCGTGCTTGAGCTTCGCAACCACGTCCGGCGGCGTCTGCTCGTCAACGAGGTCGAGCGCCACTGGGATCCAGCGTCTTGCATCGCCGAAGGTGGAAGCGGCGTCTCCCCATGAGGAGGCGACTTCCGCAACGAGGCGTTGCCCGGCCGGTACGTCATTGCGTTCGGTAAGCGCCCATCGAACGGCTGCGCGCCAGTTTCCGATTTCGTTGCGGCCGTGCTCGTAGTGGATCGTATAATGCAGATCGCCGCGTGTCATAGCGTGGTACTCGGCAAGCTCGAGATACGCGGCAACATGCCTACGGGCGACGGCTGCCTCATCTCCGCACCTTTTCAACTTCTCGCGAGCGTACTCGCGGAACGGCTCGAGCAAATGGTAGCGCGGCTCGTGTCCGTCAAAGTCGGCAACGACCAGCGACTTGCTCACGAGCGACGAGATCAGCGGCGGCACGTCGTCTCCAGGGAGATCGCTATCCGGGCATACGCTCGTTGCCGCGTCGATCGTGCAGCCGCCGGCAAAGATCGAAAGCCGCTCGAACAAGCGCTGCTCGGGAGCGGTGAGAAGTTCGTAACTCCAGTCGATCGCGTCGCGCATCGTCTGGTGACGCTGCGGCGCAGTTCGTTCGCCTCCCTCTAAGACCTGAAAGCGATCTTCGAATGTTTTCGCTAGCGTTTGCACCGGAAGAACGGCCACTCTTGCGGCGGCAAGCTCGATCGCGAGCGGAATACCGCTTAGGTGTTGGCAGATGTTTCCGATAGCCGGCGCGTTTTCATCGGTTACGGTAAAATGGGCGTTGGCAGCCTGTGCGCGATCGGCAAAAAGCGCGATGGCGTCGTCTTTGTCAAGCGAAGGCAAACGATAGACACGCTCGCCGGCCGCCCGCAGCGGTTCACGGCTAGTGGCCAGGATCCGCAAGTTTGGGCAGGCTCGCAGTAGCCGATCGGCAACGGTCGCGGCTTCGGCGATCACATGCTCGCAGTTGTCGAGAATTAGCAGCAATGTTTTGTTCTTGAGATATGCAACCAGCGTCTCGAGCAACGAGTGATTCGGAACCTCTTGTATGCCCAGCGTCAACGCGATTGCCGTCGCGACCAAAGAAACCTCACGGATTGGTGCGAGCGCGACGAAGAGGGCAGTTCCAGCGTCACCGCGCAGAGCGGTCGCTACGTGCAAAGC
>DATDIA010000174.1:0-2463 GCA_036521295.1 Candidatus Cybelea sp.
CATTACTTTCTGACATCACCGGCATTGCAGCCATGATGAACGCGGCCGCCAAGGCCGCCGGCGCTACAATTATGGAGAGCGCCTTTCACCGATTTGAGCCGCAGGGCGTCTCTGGAACGGTCATCTTGGCCGAATCCCATCTTTCGATCCACACCTGGCCCGAGATGGGCTACGCGGCGATGGATTTCTATACGTGCGGCGACCATACCGATCCGTGGCTTGCTTGCGACTACGCGGCTCGAACCCTCGCGGCCAAGAGCGTGCTTGCAACCGAACTCAAGCGCGGCATCGAGAAAAGCGACGGTGAGTTTACTCACGTCATCGATCGTAACGCGAACGCAGAAACGCTTTCGGCGTAACAATAATCACCTTTATCACGTTGCAATTTGGGAGGCGCATCGCGCCTTCCGTCTAATTCCTTTATGCACAAAATACGGTTACCGCTCTCAGGAGTGAGGGAGAAAACGATTCTCATGCGTTCACATATGATTCGAGCCGGCATCGCCGCAATCGCGGCGACCGTGGCGCTAGCAGCATGCGCTAGCCACGGTCTCGTGCCGTCATCGTCGGGCGGGCTCGGTCAAAGCGCGCTCAGCCCCACGGCGCTCAACGATTCGCTAGCCCAGCCCGCCGTTACGACCTGCGCCAAGACTCCGCCGCAGTACTGGTGGTTATTCAAAGGGTCGTGCGATCCGCACATCACGCTGAAGTCGACGGGTGCCAGCTTCAAGCTCGCGCAGTACGACAGCATCACGGTCAACGGTTCGATCGGGAAAAACACTACCAAAGGCATGGCGACGATCACGCTGGCCGACGCCACCGATACCAACGGCGATATCACGAAGTGGAAAGGCAAAGTCTTTCCGAAATACCTGGCCCGCGGTAAGACCTTCATCTATGCCGTCGCGGTGAATCAGAGCACCCAGACCATTAAACCGGTGACCGGCGGCAACAAGCCGATTCTGCAGTACGTCATCACCGACACGAAGGGCCTTCCCGGCAAGAGCTGCGGCGTCGCGCTGCTGACCGAAGAGACGAACGGCAAGTTCGTGTGGGCCCCGTTCCCGGGCACGTTCACCGCCAAGGGCAACACCGTGACGATCACGCAGTACGCCGTGCCGCACGGCTTCGAAATTCCCCCGAAAACGCCGCTCTATTTCGGCGTGAACTGCTGGAACGCTTAAGATACCTATAGCGCGGTAGATCTCGTTAGCTGAGAAGAGCCCTGCCGGAAACGGCGGGGTTCTGCTTTTGGGCGGCCAATCTAGGGCGGGCATGCCCAAGACGCAGCACTGGCAATGGTACGTCGAAGAGTTCGCCCCGACCGAGCAGCATCGTCATGCGATCGACGAGCTGTTCTTCTCAGGGCGTACGGAGTTCCAAGAGGTCGCGGTCTTGAGCTCGCCGGTCTTCGGGAAGATGCTCGTCATCGACGGCGATACGCAGAGTTCCCAAGTGGACGAGCGCATCTATCACGAGAGCCTCGTGCACCCGGCCCTCGCGGCAGCCGCCGATCGCTCCGAGGTGCTGATCCTTGGCGGCGGCGAAGGCGCGACGCTGCGTGAAGTCTTGCGTTCCCCGCAAGTCGCACGCGCCACGATGGTGGATATAGACGGCCGCGTGATCGAGCTCTCCAGAGAATTTTTGCCGGAATGGTCCGCGGGCGCGTTCGACGATCCGCGCGCGCACGTCGTCGTCGGCGACGCGCTCGCCTACATGCGCGATCGCGGCGATCGCTACGGCGTCATTCTCTCCGATCTCACCGAGCCGCTCGAGGATTCTCCGAGCAACCCGCTCTTCAACGAAGAAGTCTTCGCGCTGATCAAATCGCGGCTGCTCGAAGGCGGCATCTATGCATTGCAGGCGAGTACGGCGGGCGTTCACAATGCGGCGCTGCACTGCAAGATGTCGCGCACGCTGCGCCGCCACTACAAGTACGTCGCCTCGTTCTATACGCACGTGCCGGCGTTCGACACCGATTGGGCGTTCCTCGCGTGCAGCGATCGTGTGGACCTCGCCCGCCTCGAACCTCGCGCGATCGAAAGCTACTGCGCGACGCTTGCCGGCGACAGCTTCTTTTACGACGCGCAGACGCACCGGCGGCTCTTTTCGCTGCCGCTCTACCTGCGCCGGATGTTGGCATCCGGCGGGGATACCTTTTAACTGCAAGAAAGGCGACGAGATGAGCATTGATTTCTCACGCGCGCCCCATGCCTGGGAGAAGGAGAAGAGCAACTTCGTTGCACTCCTCGATCTGAAGCTCGAGCGCGTCGAGCACGGCAAGGCCGTGATGCGCATGCCGTATCGCTCCGAAGTCACCAACGGCACGGGCGCGGTGCACGGCGGTGCGATCGTGAGCCTCTGCGATACGGTCTTCTACGTTGCGCTCGCCTCAATCTACGGGCGCGAGCAAGATACGACGACGATCGCGCTGCAGTGCAACTTCCTGGCGCCGGCCGGTCC
>DATDIA010000175.1:0-2572 GCA_036521295.1 Candidatus Cybelea sp.
AGGGGCCGTAGTATTGCGTATAGATATTGTTATAGCCGCTGCCGCCGATCGACTTGGCGTAGTGTAGAAGTAACGGTTTCACCGCGTTTGGATCGCCGGCCGCGTGCCATCCCCAAAAGATGAGGTAGAGTTTTGGTTTGGTGAGGACGGAGCCGCCGTAATAGCCGATTCCGGAGTCTTCCCGGAACGAAGGCCGCGCCGCTCCGCGGATCGGCAGGTAGTGCGGCTGAAGTGAGCTCGAGTCGTTGGTTTGAATACCCGGCGCTACGCCGGGGGCGGCGGTTTGCGCGCACCCGGTGATGGAGACGGCGGTCGCACAGCCGAGGATGCCCGCGAGCCTCGAGAACGTATTCACAATGAACGTGCCTCCGTGGAGTCAAAACGGCTTCGCCTTTATCTTCTTCATTTCAGGCGTCGTTCCGGTGGGAACCGGAGCGAAACCGATGATTTTTCTCGGGGTTCGCGGCGTCTGCCGGCACGAGCGTGCTCGCGGCCGCTCGCGGGGCGCCTCCGACGCCGCGACGAACCTCCGGATACCTGGCTCCGCCCAGGAATGGGGTTGCTTTTTATGAAGCTTTACGCGATCGCCTTGGTCTTCGCCGCTTCCGTTGCGAGCATGTTGCCCGCCCTCGCCGCGGATGGTTCGGCCGACGAAGCGGCAATACGATCGGCGTACGAAAACCTCCAGACCGCCATCATCAAAAAAGATACGGCAGCGCTATCGTCGCTGCTGACCGCGGACTTTTCCCAGCGCCAGGTCGACGGCTCGATCGAATCGCGCGACGCATTCGTAAAGGATCAACTTGAGGATTCGCCGGGCATGAAACTGTCCTCGGTTACGTACGATGTAACGAAGCTCACCGTGATCGGGAACCAAGCCGAGGCCGAGACGACTTCCTCCTATCGGGGCACGTACACCGTCGCCGGGACCGCAACACCGCTTCGCGGCCGAATTCGCCTGACGGACCATTGGACGCGCAGCGGCGGAGGCACGTGGAAGCTGCGTGCGAGCACGATGCACGAAGAGATCTCGTACCTCGACGGCAAGCTCGTCCAAGACGATCGCGAACAGCTTCCACCGACGAGCGCGGCGATCGCCGAGCTCAAAACTCGAGCCGTCTTGATTCCAACGCTCGCGCTCGATGCCGACACCAATCAGTTTGCCGGAATCGGTGCGGCGATCGGCGACGCTCGAATCGTCGGTATGGGCGAGGGAAGCCACGGGAGCAGCGAGTTCTTCGGCTTCAAGGACCGCTTGTTCAGATACCTCGTCGAGAAGAAAGGCTTCACCATCTTCGCCATGGAGGCAGCCTGGGGAGCCGGACTCAACGTCGACCGCTATATCAAGGGGGGGCGCGGAACCGCAAAGCAGGCTGTAGCTTCACTGGGATTTTGGACGTGGGACACACCCGAAGTCGTCAATCTGGTGCGCTGGATGCGCGACTACAACGCTGCGCCGGGGCGCCACTCGATCTTAAGCTTCGTCGGGGTCGACATGCAGGACCCGATGGGCGCGGTTGGTTATCTGGCCGCCTATCTCCGTTTGCACGACCCCGCAGAAGCCGGCGCCTCGCGCGCCGCGCTCGAATGCACCGCGCAATCCGTTTGGAGCAGTGACCAGAAGCCGGCTACGAACTGCCGCGCGCAGGTCGCGGCGATCGGTGAGGCGCTCGACTCACTGCACGGCGTCCCCGATATCGCCATCGCGCGCCGCGCGGTCTCGGACATCCTGCAGTATCTCGACTCGAGAGGCGTACCGATCGTTGACGTGGCCGGCATGCGCGACAAAGACATGGCGCAAAACGTCGAATGGATCGCGGCATTGCACCCGCAAGCAAAGATCGCCGTCTGGGCGCACAATGGACACGTCGGCGCCGCGTCTCCGTTCGGTTATCGCCAGATGGGTGCGTATCTCCGCGAAGCCTTTGGAGAGAACTACTACGTGATCGGCCAGACATTCGGGAGCGGCACGGTCCGCTCGCGCGTCAGCGGGCACGGGCTGCAGGCCATAGCGGTACCGGCGAATCCTGCCGATACGATCGTCGAACTCTTCGGCCCGCTCAACAGTGCGGCGTTTCTGGACCTCCGCGGCTTGAAAGCCGGCAGCGCACTACAGACGTTTTTCTCCACTCCGCGAGGTGTCGCAGAGATCGGTTCCCAAATGGATCCGCAACGTCCCGAAGACGATAGAGCCTCAATCGCGATCCCCGCTTCGTTCGACGGGTTGGTCTACATTCCGACGAGCACCGCGTCGGTCTCGGGCACCGATTCTTTGCACATGCGCCGCGAATTTCAAAGCAACGGGAAGTGGGAGGCATATGGCATCGGGTTTGACGATGTAACGGCGTCGGTCTCAGCAAACGGTGCGACCCTCACGAATGCCGACGCGCTCAACTCTGCGCCGATCTACTTCTTACGGTACTTCGACGCCACACCCTACTCGGGGCAAACGGTGCAGATCAGCGGTGAGCTCCGGCGAGACGGCTTGATCGGAATGGCCGAACCGTTTGCAGAGGTTGTCGCACCCGACAATTCGACGCTTCTCTCGTCGCAAGGCAAGCAGATCGGCGAC
>DATDIA010000176.1:0-5162 GCA_036521295.1 Candidatus Cybelea sp.
GACGAGTGGCTCATCGATCCAGACAACCCGAAGGTTACTCCCGCACAGCGTAAACGAGCGACGGATATGACGCTTTCGGACTTCCTTAGGATTCTCAACATGGAGGTCGACACAGCGAAGCTCCGGGGCAGCCTTCAAGTCTCCCGGCAGCGTGACCCAGAAAGACCGAACAGTAAGTACACGGAAGAAGAAATGCGGGAGACTATGGAAGCACTCATCCGCAAGCGTCACGGCCTTCCACCAAGCATGAACATCAGCCCTTCGCCGACGCCTAGAGCTACGCCATAGCGTGTTCGGAAGGCACGAACGAAACGAACCGCTGGGGACGCTGCGCGACGCCGTCGAGATCGTCGCAATCGTGGCCGCGGGACTCTGGGCGCTGTACGTTTTCGCCTACGAGCAGCGATTCAAACCCGCGAGCGAGCCGCCGTCATTGCGGCTTACCGGGTCGTTGCACAAGCTCGGTACCCACAACGGGCTGGTTCAGCTCGCTATCAAGGCAACTATCTCCAACAACGGCAGCACCGATGCCACGCTGATTGCGACGGGATTTACCGCCGACGGCCTTCGCTATGCGTCAAACAGCACGCCAACCGTGGATCGCTCCATCAACGGGCTGACGATGTATCAGCGGGACGCTCACGTGGCATCGCGGACGCTGATCTACCGAACCGTCGAGATGACGCGTCTCGCCTCGCCGAAGTACTCGAGCAGCTTTACGCTGCAACCCGGCCAAGAACTTCCCTACTCCGCGATCTTCGCGATCAAGGCGGGAGAATTCGACGCAGTCACGCTCTACGCCAGCATCGCCTACTCGAAGCGCAACGTCGTCGGCGCCTTTCCGATGAAAGCCGAGCTTACGCCGACGAACGCGGTTTACTTCGCTGCTGCCAACGCAAACTCTGACTATACCTCCGCGGAGGTCACCCTCGACCAAATCTCGCTCTGGTAAAGCCATTTCCGAGCCCCCGCAGCGGACCAGGAAGGCCCCGCGCTCAGCTCGATGGCTCAAGTATCGATTGACACTTACGAAGCCCACTGAGGTCAAATCTGCGCCTTGCTAGCTTCAAAAGCCACCGTGAGGGCGGGAGGATATATCTCTTCGATGATACTGACGCGATACCGAACGGCGGTAGAACTTCAGTCGTGACCCAGGACATCGTGAGGAATCGATTACCATTCCAAGCGCGTGGTCAAGGCCACGCGCCAAGATGGTGGGGCTGGTCACGTTTAGGTCACCTCCATTCCGCCAGGTTGATCGCTTCGACGGCGCGTGTCTTAAAGGTAAGCTTTTGACAAGTGTCTCAGGGATCGTCAGAGGCTTCGCTCAGATTTATGACCACATAGGAACAACGCGGCGGTCAAGTCGTACGTGTGGCTCAGAGATTGCGACAGGAGCCTAAAAATCGCTCCTTGCCCGCGTTTCTCCGACAAGCGTTTCAGCTTCGCTTCGCGTGGATTCGAACACTCGACTGAGGCTGGTAAGGTCGCTCTCTCACGCTGTAGACGGAGTAGGGCGAACGGAAGTCGCGGGCATACCAGGCGCCTCGCTCGATGCGCGCGCGTATGCCGGCTCAAAGGACCGGTTTCGGCCTTTGAACGGTAAAAGTTGGCACAAAATTGCGCGACCGCGCCAGGCACCGCACTTGAAGGGCGAGCATCGGGAATAGGTTGGAACGCATGCTTGCGCGCCGCGCTGCGCGGCTCGGGGCTCCATTACACGGCGACGCGGGAGACGCGATCTCGTTCGATTCGGGTTACGCTTTCCCCGGCGTTTTCCCCGACCTCCGTGCGGCGGCGGACCGGGCGCTGATGCATCATCGCAGCGAGTCGCTGCAATACGGGCGGCCGTTCGGGCTGCCCGCGATGCGAGAATGGATTGCCGCATACCTGCACGATGACGGCGTCGACGTGCAACCGGACGGTGTGCTGGTCGTCAACGGCGCCAAACATGGCATCGAGCTCATCTGCCGCCTCTTCGCAGAAGATGGCGACTGCGTTGTGGTTACGGCGCCCATGTACTTTAGCGCCATTCCCATCCTACGCAGCTTCGGGCTCGAGTTTCTCGAAATTCCACAGGACGACGAAGGGCTCGATGTCGAGGCGCTCGGGCAGCGATTGCGCGACCGCAAGCAGAAAGGGCATGCGCCGCCGAAATTCATTTATGATGTCCCCGATTTTCACAATCCCACCGGGATCACGATGTCGCGCCGGCGGCGAGAGGCGTTGCTCGAAATTTCCGAAGCGTTTGGTATTCCAATCATCGAGGACAGCCCGTACCGAAAACTTCGCTTTGAGGGAAGGACGGAGCCGTCGCTGCGAGCACTTGCCCAAAACGGCAACGCCACGGTCTTTTCGCTCGGAACGTTTTCGAAGCTGCTCGCGCCGGGTCTGCGCGTTGGCTGGATCAGCGCCCCGCCTACCATGCTTGCTCGCATGGCGCAGCTCAAGAGCGACGGCGGCACATGTCCGCTGACTCAGCGGATCATCGTCGAATTCTTTGCGGGCGATGGCATGGAGCGGCACCTCGAGCGCGCGCGGTCAACGTATGCCGCGCATCGCGACGCGATGGTCACTGCGATTCGGCGCTGGCTCCCGGACGTCGAATTTTCCGTTCCGCACGGCGGCTACTACTTATGGCTGAAGTTTCCAACAGGTGCCGACACAAATCTCGTCGTCGAGCGCGCGCACGCGGGCGGCGTTTCGGCTATCCCCGGCAGCGTCTTCTTTGCCGCCGACGACGAGGGGTCCGCAAAGCGACGCGGCCTGCCCAAACGATATATTCGGCTAGCGTATAGTCATGCTTCGCCGCTGGAGATCGACGATGGGATTGCGCGCTTGGCGCACGCGTACCGTGCCTGGGAGAAAAGCATCAGCTAATCTGCGGCGCGCGGTGACGTTCGCTCTCGTCGTGCTGGCCGGTTGTGCGCCCCGTCACTTCGCTATCATTTCAAACGACGCGTTGATTATCGGTCAGCAACAGGAGCCGATCTCGCTCAATCCCGCACTGGAGAACGGTCAGCGCTCGACAGAATGGGGTGAGCTGCTCTTCTCCTATCTCGTGAAGTACGACGATCGCGCGCGTCTCATCGGCGACGTGGCGCGGGTCGTTCCATCGCTTCAAAACGGCGGCATCAGTAAAGACGGAATGACGATCGTCTACCATCTACGCAAAGGAATACGCTTTGCCGACGGCATGCCGCTCACCGCACGTGACTGCGTCTGGTCGATCGGCGCGATCAACAATCCGGCAAACGACGTGCAGACGCGCTACGGGTACGACATGATTTCCTCCGCGCGCGCGCCGGACGACCAAACGCTGGTCCTTCGGCTGAAAAAGCCCTTTGCGCCACTCTTGTCACTCGTTTTAGCACCTCAAGGCTTCCCGATCTTGCCGGAGCACCTCCTTGCCAGATATCCAAACTTCAACCACATCGATTTCAATGCGAAACCGCTTGGCTCGGGTCCATACGTCGTCGACGCGTGGATACGTGCCGATCACGTTGAGATGCACGCCAATCCGTTCTATTTTCAAGGAGCGCCCCCGATTCGGAAGCTCACGGTTCGCTTCATTCCCGATCCGCAAGAAGCCGCAAATCAGCTCGCTACCGGCGAGATACAAGCGTACTTCAACGAACAGGATTACTCGCAGTATCCGGTGCTCGAAGCATTATCAGGATATTACGTGCTCGATAAGCCCGTGAGCGCGATTGGGGCGATCGTCTTCAACACCCAAACTGCGCCGACCAGCGACCGTCGCGTCCGAGAGGCGCTCGCACAGGCGATCGACGTCCGCAGCGTGGTGGCCAAAGCGTATCGCGGCGCACTCGATAGTCGCCACGCGGGCCGCGGCCTCTTTCTTTGGGCGTTCGATCCGAAAAGCTATCCCGGCGTGCCCTTCGCGCCGAAGCGCGCACGGCGATTGCTCGATGACGCCGGTTGGAAGCTAAGGAAAGACGGAATTCGACAGAAGGCCGGTCGCGCGCTCGAACCACGGCTCATCATTCAAGCCGGAGTTGCAGGCGAAGCGATTGCCGCAGCCGACATCGCGCAGTACGAACGCGCCATCGGTGCGCGGGTTGCTATCAAGCAGTTCAACGTGACGCAATTCGCGGCTCCGGCAGACCTCGGCGGCCCGGTGTATGGCGGAAAGTTCGATATCGCTCTCTATTCATTCGTCAACGGCGATGATCCCGATACGACCGATCAGTTTGCGTGCGCGAGCGTTCCCCCGCACGGCTACAACAAATCCCGCATCTGCGATCCGCGGATCGACGCGCTGCTGCGGATCGGCCGCCGCACGTACGATGCATCAACGCGCAAAAGGGCTTATTCCCGGCTGCAGTCATTGTTGCGTGAAGAGGTGCCGATCGTACCGATCTATCAGCGTCGGGAACTCGACGTCTTTACCAACCACCTGCATGGACCGACAGGTTCGATTGACAGCGTCTTCTGGGACGCCGCCGTTTGGCGCCTTAGGTAATCGGCAGCGGTGTCATCTCTTCTTCCTTTACCGTTTCGAGCAGAACGCTCGACTGAACTCCCCTGACACCCGCCACGTTGTAGAGTACGCCGAAAAGGAACTTTGAATACTCCGCCAGATCGGCTGCGACAATTATAACCAAAACGCCGGACTCGCCCGTAAGTACGTAACAGGCCACGACTTGCGGCAACTTTCGGATCTCGTCGCGCAAGTTCTTGGCGCGCGTCCAGTCGACTTGGAGCCGCGCGAACGCGGTTACCCCCAGACCGATCGAGCGGCGATCGAGGACGGCGCGGTATCCCCGAATAAACCCAAGCTTTTCAAGGCGTCGCACCCGGCGCAAGCAGGGCGACGGTGAAAGCCCAACTGCTTTTGCCAGCTCCGCGTTTGCTACTCGACTGTTGCGTTGCAGCGTTCCAAGGATCCTACGGTCGATTGAATCAAGCGCAGTTATTGGCATTTTCCATCCTTATAGCGCTCATCTTTGGCAGAGAATTGCGTGGCGTGTCGAGGACTTCGCACGCCCGAGGTTGCACGCCTTTTCGCATGATGGGCACCTTCTCGAGAGCTTCAATATGGTTCGCGCGGCTGATCGTGCTGGTAGTTGCCGC
The DNA here is from genome assembly GCA_036521295.1 of Candidatus Cybelea sp. Classification (GTDB taxonomy): domain Bacteria; phylum Vulcanimicrobiota; class Vulcanimicrobiia; order Vulcanimicrobiales; family Vulcanimicrobiaceae; genus Cybelea. Next base: position 5,095 of record DATDIA010000176.1, read on the forward strand.
GAATCTCGTGCCCTGCGCCGCGCGAGCGGCCGTCACGAGTGCCGTTTCCGGAACGGTTCGCGACAATG
>DATDIA010000177.1:0-6579 GCA_036521295.1 Candidatus Cybelea sp.
CCTGGGGCGATGTAATGACGTCCGTTGTATGTGCATAAGGAAAAATAATTGTGGACAGATTGTGAATTCGTCCAGAACCCGCTTGTTGATGCACTCGTGCGCGTGGTATCATGCACGAGCTTCGAATTTTCGAAGTGCGACGAACGTATCGTTCGCGACCAATGCAACCGGAAACGTTGCGATGAGCGACCATCCGCGGCAACGGTTAAACCGCCAACGCCGGCGTCAGTGGGGGTTCCCAAAAGGAAGCCAAACAGGCGAGGCAGGTGAGTGAATACGTCGGAGCCCGTCGCGGCAATCGTCTCGGCGGGTTTCGTAATTGTCGCCCGGATGATCCGCGCCTACGGGCCAGGCTGATATTTGGTGGCGATGTCGCGGGCGAGTTCGGCGATGCGCGCGCGGGCTACAGCCGGCGAGACGATTTCGGCTTGCACGCCCCAGCCGAGGACCCAACGTACGAGCTCGTCGACGTCTGCGACCTTATACGTGATCTTCGCGGATCCGTCGTCACAGTAATCGACCTCGGGCTCGGCGACAATGCGAGCAGCGACCGCCGCTTTAGCAACGCGTGGCGCGAAGCGCACCGTTACCTCGGTCGTTTGCTTAGCGTGCAAGACACCGCTGATGGATGCGGCGGAATAGGCTTCGATGTCAAAGGCGCTCGGACGGACGAAGGTTTGCGCGAGTACTTCGGGATCGCTCACGCTGTCAACGGCAAAGGTGCGCAAATCGTGCCGCGAGTGATCGTAAGCGAGGCAATAGACGCGACCGGCGTTAATGATAAAACCGTACGGGTCGACGCTCCGTTTACTCGACTTTCCCTCTTTATCGAGGTAAATGAAGCGCGCGCTGCGCGAGCTGCGCTCGGCCGAAGAGAGCAGCGCGAAAGCACGTTCGCCACTTTCGTCGAGACGAATCTCCGAAAGTCGAAAGGTAACGGGGGAGCCGGCTTCGATGCGCGCCCGCGCACCGCGACCCGCGCTGTCGACGAGCTTTTCGGCGACCTCGTCTATAGAAGCGCCGATCGTGCCGCCGATGCTCGCGCCGAGCGAGCGCAAGGCAACGAGACCGAAAAGCTCGCCGCTGCTCAGGTCCAGCCGCTTGAGGCTATAACCATCGGCGAAGCGATACGCGTTGGCCGATCGATCGAAATATAAGGGAAAGCCGGCGTTGGTGAGGATCGCCAGATAACGCCGCAGGCTGCGCGTGCTCGGTCGCTTTTCCCCCACCGCGATGCGGTCCTTAAGGTCTTCGAATGAGTGTCGTCCTTGGTCGATCGCGTTAAGCAATCGTACGAGAAGTACGACCTTGGATTCGCCTTCGGGCGCCGTCATTGCGGCTCAGGCGACGCTTGCGGTTTTGGGAAGCAGCCATCGGGCGCGTTTATGGTCGGCGCGTTCGGTCGCGGCGGCGTCGCAGTAAGCCCGATCTCTGCCGGGTAAAATGAACCGCCGTCAGTCATCGTTCTCACGGTCGTGCGATACGTCTGTCCGGGAGGAAGGTTGAATGCGGTTATTTGATACGGGACCGGAAGACGCACGCAGCCGATATCGGTAAGGTTTCCGTCAATCAAGAAGCTTCCGCGGGCCGGCCCGGCAAGCGGCTTGAAGAAAAGGTAAGCAGTCGTCGGAGCCGTGCCCGGATTGGTTAAGGTGAGGTCGACGGCGTGCACGACGCCATAGTCGCCGTAGTCGTGGCCGGGCGCCGCCGGATCGATGCTTTGCGGCGTCGGCTCGGTGTCGCCCAGGACGAGCGTTGCGTCGGGACCGCCTGCCGAATAATTAAGCGAGTCGGAGCCAAAGCGGGCGATTCTAAAGACCCCCGTACGATGGTGTCCGTCACCCGGAAGGATCGCGGCGTCGAGTAATGTTCGGGGATCGATCCCCGGCGAAACCGCAAGTACCGTCACCACGGCCGGCCCTCCCGAGAGCACGCGCAGGTCGACCGTACCGCTCACCAGCTGACGCGCGGCCATCGGCACCTCGGCCAGCAGATACGGCTCATCTTGCGAGAGATTTACGACGACCCCTTCGCCGAGCGCTTTAGTCAGCAGGAAGTTCTTGGTCAAGGTCTGTCCGACGTGCATGACGTCCATGTTCGGTCCGGCCGATGCTTCGACGAGCTGCAGGCTCGTCGGATCCTGCGAGCCGCTCGTCAGAGCGACCACGAGAAGTCGGGGATCGGCGGCGTCATCGTGATAGTAGTACAGACGAGTCGGTTGCGTTGGCGTAACCGTGCCGCGAAAGAGCACGCCGTCTTGCATCACGTGCTCTGGATCGTCGTCGTAGAAAAGCAGCCCCGGAGAAAAGGGTTGGAGAGCAAGGTTCTGGACGTTGACCGTTGTGGTGCCGGATTGATCGAAGTATTCTCCGTTCCCGGTAATTTGCACCGGCACGACAAACTGCATGTTCGCTCCCGCGGCAAGCGGCGCTGGTGGCGGACTCACCGTTCCAATGACTGCCTGAGCGCCTGGGAGCACCCGAGTAAGGCGCGTCACCCAGCTTTGGACTCGGGCTGCAAGCCAATCCGGCTGTGCCGGATCGCCCGTTATCGCAAGCGTGCTCTGCGGCACGATCGTTCCCGCGTTGAAGGCCACGCGGATGGGCAGGTCGGCTAGAAGTCCGTCGGCGTCCACGAGATGCAGCACGGTGGCGCCGGTCGCTTGCGTCGCGGTAATGGTTACGCTCGTACCGTCCGCGCTTACGCTAACGCCAACGAGCTGTTGGTCGAGCCTTCCCTGCAACGGCGGCTTGGCGCCGGTAATCGTGACGATCTGCTGCTGCGCCGGATTGAGCGCGACGTTGCTGGGGGAGAGCGTCAATGCCCCCGGCGTCGCTTGCGCGAGGACGATTCCAAAAACGAGACTGATCGTCGGCTAGTTTACGGCCGGTTCGGGTGAAGGCGCTGCCGGCGGTTCGACCGAGGGGATCTTGGAGTACTTGAGCTTCTCCGGATCGTCGGGGTCGACGTCGCCTAGAATGTGATCGCCCGAGCCAAACAAGCCTTTGAGCATCTCCTCGGCGAGCTCGTCTTCGACCATCCGCTGAATCGCCCGGCGGAGCGGACGCGCGCCGAACTGCGGATCCCATCCCTTTTTGGCGAGCACGGCCTTGGCCGCCTCGGTGACCTTGAGCTCCATCTCCTGCGCGCGCACCTCACGCACGACTTTTTCGAGCTCGAGCGTGACGATTTGCTCGATCTGTTCGCGGGTGAGCTGATGGAATACGACCACTTCGTCGACGCGGTTGAGAAACTCCGGCCGAAATGTTTGCTTGACCTCCTCCATCACGCGGTTCTTCATACGGTCGTAGGCTTTGACTTCGTCCTCAGCCGTGAGCTTCTGCGGGCGGAAGCCGATGTCGGTCGTGGTGGTCATCCCGATCGCGCCGACGTTGCTGGTCATGACGATGACGGAGTTTTTGAAGTCGACTTGACGTCCCTGAGAGTCGGTCAGGCGACCATCTTCGAGCACTTGAAGGAGCAAGTTGAAGACGTCGGGATGCGCTTTCTCGATCTCGTCGAGCAGTACGACCGAATAAGGACGACGCCGCACCGCCTCGGTGAGCTGTCCGCCTTCTTCGTAGCCGACGTACCCAGGCGGTGCGCCGACGAGGCGGCTCACCGAATACTTCTCCATGTACTCCGACATATCGATGCGAATCATCGACTCTTCGTCGTCGAAAAGGAAGGCCGCGACGCTGCGAGCGACTTCGGTCTTGCCGACGCCGGTCGGGCCGAGGAAGATGAACGATCCGATCGGACGGCTCGGGTTCTTCAATCCCGCGCGCGACCTACGAATTGCGCGCGTGATGACGTGAATGGCCTCCTCTTGGCCCACCACGCGCTGATGGAGCAGCTCGCCCATTTTGAGCAGCTTTTCGGTCTCGGCTTGCGCGAGGCGGGCAACGGGAATCTTCGTCCACGAGGCGACGATCTCGGCAATGTTATCGGCGGTGACGCGCAGAATGCGCTCGCCCGAAGCCTTACGATCGCGCCATTCTTGCTCGAGCGTCGCCTTTTCGAGGCGAAGCTTCTCTTCGCGGTCGCGTATGGTGGCGGCTTTGTCGAACTCTTGATTCTTGACGACGGCCTCTTTTTCGGCAATGAGTTTGCGCAGCGCAGCGTCGGCCTCGCGAATCGCCGGCGGCGGCAACGTGGCTTGCAGGCGAACGCGCGAGCTCGCCTCGTCGATGAGGTCGACGGCCTTGTCGGGAAGGAAACGATCGGTGATGTATCGATCGCCGAGCTTCGCGGCGCTCGCCAATGCCTCGTCAGTAATCTGCACCTTGTGGTGCGCTTCGTAGCGATCGCGAAGGCCCTTGAGTATCTCGATCGTTTCCTCGACCGTAGGCTCGCCTACCATGACGGGTTGGAAACGGCGCTCGAGTGCGGAATCTTTTTCGATATGCTTGCGGAACTCATTGAGGGTGGTCGCGCCGATGCATTGCAGCTCGCCGCGGGCGAGAGCCGGCTTGATGATGTTGCTGGCGTCGATCGCACCCTCGGCCGCGCCGGCTCCCACGAGCGTATGCAACTCGTCGATGAAAAGGATGATCTCGCCCGCCGCGCCCCGGATCTCATCCATCACGCGCTTCATGCGCTCTTCGAACTCGCCACGGTACTTCGTGCCGGCGACGAGTCCAGCGAGATCGAGAGTGATGACCCGCCGATCCCGCAGCGGCTCGGGAATGTCGCCCTTAATCACACGCTGCGCCAGGCCTTCGGCGATCGCCGTCTTACCGACGCCGGGCTCTCCGATGAGGGCGGGGTTGTTTTTCGTGCGGCGTGAGAGGATTTGAATGACGCGTTCGATTTCGCTGTTTCGTCCGATGACGGGATCGAGTTTGTTGTCGCGCGCGAGCTGCGTGAGATCTCGCCCGTAGGCGTCGAGCGTTGGCGTCTTACTCTTTCCTTTAGGCGCGGTCGGCTGACCCTCGGCACCAAGAAGCGAGGTCGTTTGCACGCGAACCTTTGCGGGGTCGACGCCGAGATTGGTCAACACGCGCGCAGCAACGCCTTCACCCTCACGTATCAATCCGAGGAGCAAGTGCTCCGTCCCGATGTAGTTGTGGTTGAGCTGACGCGCCTCTTCAAAGGCAAGCTCGATCACGCGTTTGGCGCGAGGCGTGAACACCATCTCCTGTTGTACCGTCTGGCCGCCGCGTCCGACGATCGCTTCGACCTCTTGACGAACTTTCGCGAGGTTGACGCCGAGCGATTCGAGGACTTTCGCCGCTAGACTCTCGCCTTCGGAAATAATACCAAGAAGAATGTGCTCGGTTCCGATATAGTTATTTCCGAGCCGTTGTGCTTCTTCTTGGGCCAGCACGATGCTGCGCCGCGCTCGCTCGGTGAATGGCTCCCACATCGACATCGCTCTGGCTCTCCTTTTCTTCCTCCTATGACTCCACCCGGCCCAGAGCAGTTTCGTGGCCGTTTGCCGCACGCCCGCCTGGGTTGCCCCCTACGTCTGGAGTTTACCAGAGCAATGAAAGGCCCTGGAGAGCCTCCGCAAGAGCCGACAAACGTTAAGCAGAGGTTTGCCGTGCATGCCAAGTGAACCTCGCTGTATGCCAACGGTGGAGAAAGTTCGCGAAGCACTCGTCGAGGTAAAAGACCCTGAGTTGAACCTTGGAATTCTCGAGCTCGGCCTCGTTTACGACATTATGACCGAAGGCGAGAACGGCGAGAATGTGACGGTGATGATGACGCTGACCTCGCCGATGTGCCCGGTGGGACCGATGTTCAAGAAGTCGGTCGAAGATCACGTTCTCGCGATCGAGGGCGTAAAGAGCGCCAACGTCGAGATTACGTTCACCCCGCCGTGGGACCCAGCCACCATGGCTTCCGACGACGTCAAAGCGATGCTCGGAATCTGGTAGGGACCCACACTTAAGCCTTTCGGCACCAGACGCGGGCGTTCGCAGACGCCCCTTCTCTCACTGCTAACGGTGCATGCCGCAACGGAGTTCCGTTCGAGGAGCTTGCGTCAAGGCCGTGCAAGGTGGTTTGAGTGAAGAGCCGCGCCGAAAAATACGACGAGCTCCAGAGGAAACGTCGGCAGGCTGCGATGCCCGCGGGACCCCAAGCCGTTGCAAGACAGCACGACCGCGGCAAACAAACCGCTCGAGAGCGCGTTGAAGCGTTAGTCGACGAGACCTCGTTCGTCGAATTCGACCGTTTCGTAGTCCATCGCACAAACGCGTTCGGTCTCGACGAAAAGGAGTTCCTGGGCGACGGCGTCATCACGGGACGCGCCACGATCGACGGGCGGCAGGTATTTCTTTTCTCCCAAGATTTTTCGGTGCTGGGTGGATCGCTTGGCGAAGCCTTCGCCGAGAAGATATGCAAAGTGATGGATCTGGCAATGCGCACGGGTTCGCCGCTGATCGGCATCAATGATTCGGGCGGCGCCCGCATTCAAGAGGGAGTCGCTTCGCTGGGCGGCTACGCCGAGATTTTTTGGCGTAACGTTCAGGCGAGTGGCGTGATTCCGCAAATCAGTTTGATCGCCGGGCCTTGCGCAGGCGGCGCCGTGTACTCACCTGCCATCACCGACTTCATCCTGATGACCGAAAG
>DATDIA010000178.1:0-2478 GCA_036521295.1 Candidatus Cybelea sp.
CAAGGAGACGACGCAGAACGTGACGAGCACTCGCGTAATGGCGTCGCGCAGGTGCGGGGCCGTGCGCTCGCGACCGATGCCGGCGACGCGCTCGACGCAGAGCGCCGCGCCGTGGTATGCGCCCCACGCCACGAAGGTCCACTGCGCGCCGTGCCAGAGGCCTCCCAACAGCATGGTGAGCATCAGATTGCGCAGTGTCGCGGCCTCACCGTGGCGATTTCCGCCCAGCGGAATGTAGAGATAATCACGCAGCCACGTCGAGAGCGTAATGTGCCACCGATGCCAGAAATCGGTGACGCTCGTTGCCAAGTAGGGCATCCGAAAATTCTCGGGAAAGACGAAGCCGAAGAGGCGGGCGCAGCCGATCGCGATGTCGCTGTAGCCTGAAAAATCGAAATAAATCTGCATCGCGAAGGCGAAAAGCGCGCTCCAAGCCGCGGGCGCGCCGGGATGATTCGCAATCGAGCCCCAATACGCGTTCGCGACGTCGGCAAACTGATCGGCGATCGCCATCTTCTTCACCAACCCGAAGCCGGCGCGTGTGAGCCCGTAGCTGACGTCGTCGGGGCCAGGAGGCCGCCAGGCAAAGAGCTCTCCGAAGAAAAGCCCCGCTCGGACGATCGGCCCAGCCAAGAGCTGCGGAAAGAACGCCAAATAGAGCGCGTAGTCGAGCGGTTTGCGAATCGCCGTCATGCGACCGCGATAGACGTCGACCAAATACGAAATGCTTTGGAACGTATGAAAGCTGATGCCGATTGGGACGAAGAGATTGACGATCCAAGGATTCTCGTGCATGCCGAGCAACGCGGCGATCGTACCGCTCGCAAAGTTCGTATACTTAAAACTGCCGAGAAAGGCAAGATTGGCGGCGACGCCGAGAGCGAGCAGCAGGCGCGGATTGTGGTGCCGGAGGTCGCGCTCTCGCTCGAGCGCGATGGCAATGAGAAAATCGCTAGCCGTCAAGACCCATAAGAAGAGCACGTACCACGCGTTCCAGCGCGCATAAAAATAATAGCTGGCGATCAGAAGGACGTATCGGCCGGCACGCCGCGGTAAACCGTAAAAGAGCGCAGCAACGATCGCTACGAAGAGCCAGAATTCGTAGGACTGAAAACGCAGCGGTATGCCGATGCCAACCGCAGCAGCGTACCACGATGCCGAGTGGTGGCGGGACGGATCGACACCGCCGGTTAATCCGGTGCGCGTCTGCCGCTTCGACGCAGCTGGTCCCCAGCGACGACGCTGAGCTTGTCGAAGCGCAGTCGAAGGGCCGGGAGCGGTGCCGGAGAGCATGCGGGCGACGTCACGGCCTAACAAACGGCTGAATCGCAGACTGCCGGCCCGGTTGAGGTGGTCTTCGTCGGCGAAGAGTTCTGGGCGCTCGAGCGCGATGTACGGCCCAGCCGGAATCAAACGCGCGTGCTGGTCGCGCGCGATCTCGAGTAGCGAACCGCTTGGGTTTTGCGTAGGCTCGCGGTGCGCGGGGCGCGTCGGAATCCGAACGAAAAAAACGGGGACTCCGGCGGCCGCGTACCGCGCCGCGATCGGTTCGAGCCATTGCCGCCGGTAGAGGGCGTACGACGGGCTCGGCTGGGCTACCGTCAGCACTTGTGTCGCAATCGCCTGGCGCTCGCCGGCGGAGATGCCCGACGGATACACGATCGCGTCCTTTGAAAAGGTAACGCGCAAACCGTCAAGCGATTCGGTTCGCGGGTGCGAGGCGAGCGGATCGTAGAGAGTCGATCTCCCGGCCTGCTCCAGCTGCACGATGCGCGCTGCCGGATTTGCGGCTAAGGCTTGGAAATCGTCGCGAAGCTCCGGACCGCGCCAGAAGAGATCGATGCCGTATTCGACCCGTTCGCGTGGATCGGAGAACGAACCGGCCAGTTTCGGGATGTCGCGCAAACGCGTTTGAAAAACGACATACCGCAAGTCCATCGGGCGGTTGTCGCCGTCGATGCTTCCAATCGCGCTATCGTCGTCCGCATACGTATCGACCGCAACGACAACCGCGCGTACCCGATCGGCATGCGGGTCGATCGCTCGAACGAAAAAGGGCCAGCAGCGCGGCGTGGTCCCCGGGACGCCCCCATTGAGAAAGCGCAAGGTCCCGCTCGCGGCACTCGCCGCGCTGGGGTCAAGGCCGGAGTAGATCCGCGAATCGCCCAGCACCAAGATGTCGGTACGCCGTTCGGCGTGAAGGGCTCGAAGCTTACCGATTGCAGCTTCAAAGCTGCCCGTACTCGAGGCGGGATCGAGGATGCTGCGATACAGAGCTGTGCGAAACGCAACAACGTTAACGAGCGCAAAAACCGCAAACGCGGCCACAACGAGAAGAGCGGCCGTCTTCTTTCGGGCGGGCTCAAATCGAGGAAGCACCGCAACGTCCCTTGTGCGAGAGCGTGTTGAAGGCCTTTAGGGATGGCTGCAGTCGCAATAGAGCGTAGTCCGGTTCAAAATCGCCAAGAAGCGCCGGTT
>DATDIA010000179.1:0-7223 GCA_036521295.1 Candidatus Cybelea sp.
CTCTTGCTTGTGACGATCGCGCCGCGCCAGCACGGCCGTTTCCGCGTCGACGTCGCGCGGGCCGATCTCAATCCGAACCGGCACGCCGCGCAGATCCCATTCGCTATATTTCCAGCCGGGCTGTGCGTCGCGCGCGTCAACGCGAACGCGGAAGCCGGCCTCGCTCAAGCGGCTCGCGAGGCTCGTGCTTGCTTCGATCGCTCGATCGTCGTTGGATCGAACGATGGGGATGACGATCGCTTCGATCGGCGCCATTTTTGGTGGAATGCGTAGGCCACGATCGTCGCCGTGGACCATGATCAGAGCACCCAACATTCGCCAGGACACACCCCACGACGTCGTGTAGGCGTGCTTGATCGAGCCGTCTGCGTCGACGAATTTGATATCGTATGCCTTGGCGAAATTTTGACCCAAGTCGTGCGACGTTCCCGACTGCAGCGCTTTGCCGTCGGGCATTAGCGCCTCGATCGCAAAAGTTTCGATCGCACCCGGAAAGCGCTCGCCGGCGCTTTTGCGGCCGTAATAGACTGGCACCGCCGCTACGTTTTCCGCAAAATCGCGATAGAGCTCGAGAATTTTTAACGTTTCTTCACGTGCTTGCGCCGCGGAGGCGTGAGCGGTGTGCCCCTCCTGCCACAGAAACTCCATCGTACGCAGAAATGGCCGCGTCGCCTTTTCCCATCGCACGACGTTCGCCCACTGATTGATGAGAATTGGAAGATCGCGATACGACTCCACCCATTGCGCGTACATAACTCCGATGATCGCTTCGGAGGTGGGTCGGACCGCGAGCCGCTCGGTCAGCTTTTCGCTGCCGCCCTGAGTCACCCAGGCGACTTCGGGTGCGAACCCCTCGACGTGTTCCGCCTCTTTTACGAGCAAGCTTTCCGGGATAAAGAGGGGGAAGTACGCATTTTCATGGCCCGTTGCCTTGAAGCGCGCGTCGAGATGCTTGTAGAGGTTCTCCCAAAGCCCGAAGCCGTAGGGACGAAGGACAACGCATCCGCGCACGGGCGAATATGAAACGAGCTCTGCTTTGAGGCAAGCCGCCGTGTACCATGCGGAGAGGTCAGCCGCCTTCGGAGGAATTTCCTTGACGGCGCCCGCGTCGAGCACTTCGGACATGACCGGCCCGGCTTCGCGCGCGATACTAAAACGGCCTCTCCTAGGACCTTCCGCGCGCGGAGCGCATAGGAAACCGATGCCTAAGCCGACGCGCATCTACACTCGCACGGGCGACCAAGGGATGACGGGACTGGTCGGCGGCGGTCGCGTCAAGAAGCACTCGCCACGCATCGAGACGTATGGCACGATCGACGAGCTTTCGAGCGCAATCGGTATAGCGCGAGCCGCATTGCGTCCTTTGCTGCCCGACCACGAACGGGGGGGACGTCTTGATGCCTGGCTCGCGTGGACGCAAGACGCGCTCTTTAATCTCGGCAGCGAGCTCGCGACGCTGCCGCAAGATCGCCGTGAAGACCGACCCTCGGTCAGCGGTGCCGACGTCCGGGCACTCGAACGCGCCATAGACGAAGCGCAAGCCGACCTCGCGCCGCTCGCGAACTTCATTCATCCGGGCGGATCGATGCCCGGCGCGTGCCTCCACTTCGCTCGCACGATTTGCCGGCGCGCCGAGCGCCTTTTGGTCGCACTTAACGATCGCGAAGAAGTTGGGGCCGAGCCGCTGCGATATCTCAACCGCCTTTCGGATGCGCTCTTTGTCTGGGCGCGCTGGATCAACGACGGAGTCGGCGTTGCCGAGCATATCTGGAATGCGGCGAGCAGGCCGCCAAGCTCGTAGTGCGAAGCGTCGCTCGAGTGTCGTTTCTTTCCGAACTCTTCGCGACCACCAACGTGGAGAAGTTGCGCGAACTCGGCAAACGAAAGATCCTTCGCAGAGCCCTCACCGCGAAGGACTTGGTCGCGATTGGACTGGGCACCATGATCGGCGGTGGGATTTTTACGACGATCGGAACCGGCGTCAAGGGCGCGGGACCTGCCGTCATCATCTCCTACCTGCTGGCCGGCCTTACCTCATTTTTTGCGGCGCTCTGTTATGCGGAGCTTGGAGCGATGGTGCCGGTCGCCGGAAGCGCCTACACGTACGCCTACGCTACCATGGGCAAACTGTTTGCTTGGATCATCGGCTTTGCGCTGATCTTCGAATACGGAATCAGTGCCGCACCCGTCGCGCAGCAATTCTCGGCCGCCGTTCAAGACGTTTTCAAGGACGCCGGCTTAGTGCTGCCCGGATGGGCTCAGCAGTCGAGTCTCCTCCTACACGGCGCGTGGTGGCTGCCCTCGAGCTGGGACCTCGCTCACTCGCAATGCGATCTCGTCGCCGCCCTCTTCGTCATCGGTTTGAGCGTTTTGCTCTCGGTAGGCATTCGCGAATCGGCGACTGCCAACAACGTCTTCGTCGTGCTGAAGATATCGGCGTTGGTCGTCTTCGTCATCGCCGGCTTGTTTCTGGTCCGCGCCGGTAACTTGCACGACTTCAACCCCGTCGGATGGGGAAGTCTTCGGCCGTTTGGAGGCGTTGCCGATTATTCGTCGTCCGCTCAGCCCTATGGCATCATCGCGATCGGCGCCTACGTCTTCTTTAGCTACATCGGCTTCGATACCGCCACGACGACCGCCGAAGAGTGCAAGCGTCCGCAGTTCGACGTTCCGGTCGGAGTACTCGGCGCGCTCGCGATCGGTACGGTAATCTACTGCGCTACCGCGATCGTGCTCGTCGGCGCGGTGCCTTGGAACAAAGTCCCGATCAAAAATCCGTTGGTTTATGCGCTCGCGCCGCTTCACATACCAGCCCTCACCTGGGTGATCACCATTGGCGTGTTGGCCGGCACGACGAGCGTCGCGCTAGCCTCATTGCTTGGTCAGTCGCGCATCTTCTATGTTATGGCTCGCGACGGCATGCTGCCGCCGGTGGTCGCTGCGATCCATCCGCGTTTCAAGACGCCTTTGGTCACGACGCTTTTGACCGGTGCTGTCGTCGCGGTCCTCGCGCTCATCGTCCCGCTCAACAACTTGCTCAACCTCGTGAACATCGGAACGCTGATCGCATTTACCGTGGTTTGCGCCGGAGTGCTCTACTTGCGCCGCCGACGTCCGGACCTCCCGCGCAGCTTCCGCGTGCCGTTCGTGCCGCTCTTTCCAATCTTGGGAATCGTCTTCTCGCTCTTCCTGGCGATATTCGGTCTCTCGCGCGCAACCTGGACTTGGTTTCTCATCGCCCTCGTATGCGGGCTCGTCTTCTTTTTCGCCTACGGATTCCGAAATTCGAATCCAGCAGAGGTCGTGCCGGTCGAGGAACCGGAGGGCTTAACCGAATTCGCCTAGCGGAGCCTGCACGTTATTGAGGGGTCGCGCCTTCGGGACTGGGCGCTTGGCCGATCCCGGAAGTCATTACCTCGATGCGTGCGTCTCGCGGATCGTACTTCGTATGGACGTGCAGCGCCCGCGCGACTGCGTCGAGTGAGATCATGACCCGACCGCGTACGCGGAACGGGGCGTGTTTGAGGGTGAATCGCATGCCGTTGAGCGTAGCGCGCGGATCTCCAACGCGCACGCGTAGCGACTGACCACCGAGCACGACTTCGACGACACCGCTCTTGGGGTCCATTTCGGTTTCGGCGCCCAGCGCGTCGGCGATCGAACGCAGCGGTACAAAGGCCCTATCGCTCGTCGTGGTCACCGGGGCGACGTCGCTGTCGACCCGTTCGCCGTCGACGAGCATGACGATCGGTCTCGAGAAAGCCAGCAGCACTGAAACCGCGAGCGCCGCGACCGCGACGCGCGCGACTCGCCGCCAACTCAGACTTGCGTACAGCTCGGCAGTGCGGCGTATCATACGGCCGCTTCGCCGATCTCTTCGAGATAGGCGGGATACTTTTCGGCGATAACCTTTTCGATCTCTAAGCGTAACATGCCAAGCAGCTCGCTCTCCGGGTACGTGCCCACCAGCTCGCCGCCGCGATAGATTGCGCCCTTTCCCTTGCCTCCCGCAACTCCGACGTCAGCCATCTTCGATTCACCGGGGCCGTTGACCACGCAGCCCATTACCGCTACCTTTACGGGCGCGGCGTACGACTTCGCGATAGCTTCCACGGCGCGGCCGAGCTCGAGCACCGATATCTCGGCACGTCCGCACGAAGGACATGCCGTGATTTCGAAGCCCTTTTCGCGCAGACCAAGCGACTTGAGGATGCTCCAGCAAACCGGAACTTCCTCGATCGGATCGTCGGCCAACGAGACTCGAATCGTGTCTCCGATTCCCTCCCACAAAAGAATGCCGAGCCCGATCGACGATTTGATCGTGCCGTCGCGCAGCAACCCCGCTTCCGTAATCCCCAGATGCAGAGCATAGGGCGTCGCCCGCTCGCGCAGCCGCGCGTCCATCAAGCGATAGGCGTCGACCGTCGTGGCAACGTCGTGTGCCTTGAGCGAAATCGCGATCTCGCTATGTCCGTGCTCCTCCAAAATCTCTACATGACGCAGAGCGGAAAGCACCATCGCTTCGGCCGTATGGCCAAGTGTCTTTTCCAGGTCGGCAGCGAGCGAACCCATGTTCACGCCCACACGAATCGGAATGCCGCGCAGTTTGGCGGCTTCCACGACCTCTGCCACCTTTTTCGGGTCGCGGATATTTCCAGGATTCAATCGCAGCTTTGCGACGCCCGCTTCGATCGCTGCAAGCGCCATCTTATGATCGTAGTGGATATCCGCAACAATCGGCACCGGCGAGCGATGTACGATTGCGGGGAGGCCGGCCGCGTCGGGAGCATCTTTGACCGTAACGCGGACAACCTCACAGCCTTCCATCGCGAGACCGTAGATTTGTTCGAGCGTCGCATTGGCATCGGCGGTATCGGTAGTCGTCATAGACTGCACGACGACCGGATGATTCCCGCCGATCCATACGCTTTTTGCGTCCATTTTTCCGGTCTTGTTCTGTAAGAAGATCGGCTTGCTCTTGCGCCGCACGCGCAACATCACATCACCCCTTGACCGTTGATGATGCGGGCAATGTCGTGGAAGGCGACCAGCATTATCAGTGCCATGAGAGCGGCGAAACCGGCAATGTGGACCATCGCCTCTTTCTCCGGGTCGACTGGGCGCCCGCGAACCAGTTCGGCTATGATGAACGCCGCTCGACCGCCGTCGAGAGCCGGAATCGGCAACAGATTGAAGAGCCCCAGCGCAAACGAGATCGTCGCCGCGAGCGAAAAGTATGGGCCCCAGCCCCAATCCTGCACGGTCGCAGCTACCTGTCCCATGCCGATTGGCCCCGCAATCTCGGGCGCGTATTTTGCGAACTGCGTCACGAGGAGTGCAAGCCCTCCGAACGTTTGACTCGCAACCGCCACAAATTCTTGCGCGCTCTGGCGAACCGCCGTTCGCAGGCCCACGCGCTCGTACGCGGGAACCGGCGAGAACCCGATGCAGCCGAGATTCTTACCTACTTGCGACGGACACGGGCGCGGGGCGACGTAGACCTCACTTCGAATGCCGTTGCGCTGGTAAACGAGATCGAGCCTCTTTCCCAAGCCGGCATGGATGGTGTCGACGAGGCTTTTGCCCGACGTGATGGCGAGATTGTCGATTCCCACGATTCGGTCGCCGGGCCGGATACCGGCAATCGCCGCCGGAGAACCCGGTAGGACTTCACCGACAACCGGCTGGTTTGCTTTGTCGCTGGCCACTCCAAACGCAAGCGCGCCGATCAAAAGAATCAAGTAGCAGAGCAAAAAGTTCGCCAATGGTCCCGCCAGCACGATCGCGAGCCGACGCCAGGGAGATTTCGCCTGGAAGTTACTCTGAGGGGCTTGCTCCCCGGCGAGGAAATCGCGTTGTTGCTGCGCCTCTGAGACCCGATTGTCTTCGCCTTCCATCGCACAGAAGCCGCCGATCGGCAGCGCGCGCAACGTATACTGGGTACCGCTACGGGGACTCGTCCAGGCAAGGAGCCTTGGGCCGAAGCCGATCGCAAATTCGTTGACACGCACCCCATTGCGACGGGCCAAAAAAAAGTGACCAAGCTCGTGAAGGACGATCAATACGGAGAGCATCACCAGGAAGGTGAGAACCTTTTCGAACCCGACGAAGGTCACGATAGCAAACAGATTCAACGAGTGGGCCTTTCGATGGAGTCTACGATCTCTCCGGCGGCTTTGCGCGACTCTTCATCGGCTCTTCTTACCCCGCCTAAGGTTGGCTCTTCCGGCCGGACTCGATGCATGGTCCCTTCAATGACCTCGGGAATCCGTCCGAAATCGATCCTGCCTGCTACAAAAGCCTCGACCGCAACTTCGTTTGCAGCCGAGAGGACGGCGGGCTGCGTTCCGCCGGCGGCCAACGCTTCGTACGCCAGCCGAATGCAAGGGAACCGAGCCGGATCGGGCGCCTCGAATTCGTAGCGGAGCGCCGTTTCTCCGTCCTTGGCTCCGAGCATCCTGAGAACCTCATCGTTCGGCTGAGCGCCGGTAAACCCGTTGGAGCCCCAGAACGATTTTAGTCTTTCCGGGTAGCTGAGCGCATAGCCGATGGGAACGCGCATATCGGGCGCGGCGAGCTGCGACTTGATGCTGCCATCGGTAAAGACGACGAAGCCGTGCGCAACCGATTGAGGGTGCACGACGATACGTATGCGCTCGCCTTCAACGCCGAATAGCCGGCTTGCCTCGATCACCTCGAGTCCTTTGTTCATCATCGTCGCCGAGTCGATCGTGTTCTTCGTCCCCATCCGCCACGTCGGGTGCACGAGTGCTGCAGCGAGGTCCGCTCGCTCCATCGCTTCTCGCGGCATTCGCCAAAAAGGGCCGCCCGATGCGGTGAGCACGATGGCAGCAACGCTCGAGGGCTTCTCGCCAGTTAGGCACTGGAAGATCGCGCTATGCTCGCTGTCCACGGGCAACAGTCGTGAGCCGGTACGGCTACTTGCTTCGACCAGCAGCGCGCCGGCGGCAACGACGAGCTCTTTGTTCGCGACCGCGACGTCAATGCCGCGTTCGACCGCGGCAAAGACCGCTTCGAACGCTACCGCACCGTCCGTCGCGGCGAGCACGATGTCCGCAGCGCTCTCCACCGCCACGCGATGCAAGCCGGCGGGTCCGTCCGCGGCCGTGCTTTGGACGCTCACGCCAAATCGGAGGACCTGCTCGCGTAGCAGCTCGACGTTGCGCCCGGCCGCGAGCCCCACGACTTCGAAGTCATCGCGA
>DATDIA010000180.1:0-8637 GCA_036521295.1 Candidatus Cybelea sp.
CGGCGCTAACGTGGTCGAGATCTTCGGCCTCGACACGGACGTGCTCGACGTGGAAATCACCACCAACCGCCCGGATGCGATGTCGGTCGCAGGGCTTGCCCGCGAGCTCGCTGCCTCATACGGCGTTCCTTTACAGCTGCCGTCGTTCGCCAATCCCGGCGAGGCGCGCGAGCCGCCAGGCGCACGGCCGGAGGTCGAAATCGAATCGCCCGATTGCTACCGCTTCGTCGCGCAGCGCTTCGACGGTGTGCGAGTCGCGGCGGCTCCGGCTTGGATGCGAGTTCGTCTCGCACTGGCCGGCCAGCGTCCCATCAATAACCTCGTCGACGTCTCAAATTATGTGATGCTCGAAACCGGACAGCCGCTGCACTTTTATGACGCCGATGCCATTTCGGAAATGAAGTTCGTCGTACGCGGCGCGCGCGAAGGCGAAAAGCTGGTAACGCTCGACGGCGTCGAGCGCACGCTCTCACCGCAAGTGCTCGTAATTGCCGATCCCGAGCACGTGCTCGGCATCGCCGGAATCATGGGCGGCGCGACGAGTGAGGTCCATTCGAACACGACGGCGATCGTTCTGGAAGCGGCCAGCTTCAACGGCGCGCGGATTCGGCGCACGAGCAATGCACTTGCGCTGCGCACCGAGGCTTCGACGCGACACGAAAAGGCGCTTGCGCCGGCGCTGAGCGACATCGGCGCAGCGCGCGCGGCACAGCTCTTAGCCGGCCTGGGCGCAACCGCGTACCAACCCCGTGCGTTCGGAGCTAACGTTGCAGCGGCGCGGCCGATAGCGCTTCGCGCGGCCGAGGTGCGCCGACTGTTGGGCCTCGAGATTCCGGCGGATCGCATTGCCGCTCACCTTCGCGCACTCGGGTGTGAGGTCGCGACGGCGCAAGACGATACGCTGGCGGTCAAGCCCCCCGCGTGGCGGCGCGATCTCACGATTGCGACTGAACTCGTGGAAGAAGTTGCACGCATCGAAGGATACGACCGCATCCCGGCCATCGTTCCATCGGTTCCCGCGCACGCGATCTCTAGCGCGGCCTTCGATTTGGAGAACCAAATCGCGCGTTCGCTCGCGCGCCTAGGTTATCGTGAGGTGATCGCGCACTCGCTTCGTCCAACCGGAGACTCCGCCGCGGTCGAGGTCCTCAACCCGCTCTCCGAGGAGCAGCGCTTCCTGCGCGATTCGCTGGGCCCCGGACTGATCGAGTACTTGGCGGCGGCGCCACGTGCGCGCATCTTCGAGATTGGCGAAGTTTTTCGGCGCGACCAAGAGCGCATCGTGGAGGCGACCGCGGTCGCCTTCGGCTTTTCCGCCGACACTTCCGACGATCCGCCGTGGCGCGATTCGTGTTTTCTGCGACTCAAAGGTGACTGCGAGGCACTGCTGCGTCAGCTGACTGGGCGCGCAGCCGTTACTATGCCTGGCGTGCGGCCAGGTTTTCATCCCGGCAAGACGGCCCTCGTTGCAATCGACGGAATCGAGCTAGGCGTCCTGGGTTGCGTCGATCCGCGCATCGGAAACGTGCACGCGATCGAAGGCAAAGCGTACCTGTGCATTCTCGACGTCGGTGCGCTGCCGCCTTACCGAACGCCTCGCTACCGGCCGCCGTCGAAGTTTCCTTCCACGTATCGCGACGTTGCGCTCGTCGTCAAAGCCGAGATTCCCGCGCGCGAAATCGAGGAGACGGTTGCCGCCGCGCTTGGCTCGCTCTGCACCGGAGTGGAGGTCTTCGACGAGTATCGCGGCCCACAGGTAACGAGCGGGCACAAGAGTCTTGCGGTCCGCATGACGCTCCAACGTTTCGACGCAACGATTACCGACGAAGAGGCCGACGCGGCAGTCGGCCACGTGCTCGTTGCGGTGCGCGAACGGTTCGGAGCGTCGCTTCGCACGTGATTGGAGGCTTCGCATGGCCCGACGCCGTCATCGTGATCGTGCTGGGTATTGCCACGTTCAAAGGGTACTCGCGCGGGTTCGTCTCAGAGCTCGGCGGCGCGGTCGCGGTGACGGCAGCGCTGGTGACGCCCTGGTTTTACAACGGCAGCTTCGACCCGCAGATCCAGCGTCTGGTGCACCTCGGGCCGGGATCGGCTCACGTCGTGGGAATGTTCGCGACGGGTCTTGGAACCTACATCGTAATCTTGCTTATCGCGCGTCTGCTCGGCACGATCGCCAGGCTGCCGCTACTCGGAATCGGCAACGCGCTCGGCGGCGCGTTCATCGGCTTTGCAAAGGGCGCAATCTTCCTATGGCTGGTCCTCTTCGTCGCACTCTTCTTTCCGCTCTCACCCGACATTCGAGAGGGTCTCCATCAATCACGTCTCGCGCCGTACCTCGTAAGTTACGACGCACCAATTGACGACGCTATTCTTTCGACCGTTCCGTGGTTTGCGCGTCCCTTCGTGTTGCCATACTTTAGGCGACACCACTTATGACGCGCAGCTCGAGCTGGATTGCATCAATCGCTCCGAGCAGCTCGACTTCGGCGATGTCACCCATCGTGCCGAATCGGACGATCTTTCCGGCGAGCTCGGCTTGGCCAGCCGCGAGAACGATACCGTGGTTCTCGCGCAATGCCTTCAACAGACTGCTGGGGTCCACGCCGGAAGGCGGATAGGCGGCCACGACGGTCGGCGAGTGCGCGTCGGGCTGCGAAACGAGCGTAAACCCCATTGCTTGTAAGCGGGCGCGAACGGTTTGCGCAAAGTGCGCGTGACGTGCGTACGCCGATTCCATTCCCTGCGCGTGATAACGCTGCAGCGCGACCTCGAGCGCATAGAGGATCGAGATCGGCGGAGTCCAGGGCGTCTGTCCGTCGCGCGCCGCATCCCGCGCGTATTGCAAATCGAAATAGAAGCGCGGAATACGCGCGGCGGCAGTGCGCTTCCACGCCCGCTCGGTTAGCGCGACCATTGCAACACCGGGGGGTGCCGCAAGGGCTTTCTGCGACGCCGTGACGACCGCGTCGTAGCTCCATTCATCCATACGAAACTCCGACGCGCCCAGCCCGCTCACCGAATCGACCAGCGTGATCGCTCCATGATCGCGGAGAATGGGCGCGAGCGCCGCCATGTCACATGCGACGCCCGTCGAGGTTTCGTTGTGCGTCAAAAGGACGCCGGCAATCTGTCGTTGCGGATCGCTCTGGAGGCGCGCTTTGAGCGCGTAAGGATCGAGGGCGCCCCCCAGCGGCGTTTCAAGCGATTCGACCACGCAGCCGTAACGTTGTGCGATCGCGGCAAAGCGCTTGCCGAACGCTCCAACCGGACACGAAAGCAATCGGTCGCCGGACGAGAAGAGGTTGGCAACGACGGCCTCGAGCGCGCCGGTTCCCGAACTGCCGAGTAACAGAACCTCGCCCGTCGTACCGAATACGGGACGCAACCCCTCGACAAGGCGTTTGCAAAGCTGTGCGAACTCTTCGCCGCGGTGATTGATCAGAGGCCGCGCTCCGGCTTCGAGCACCGGCTGCGCGACGGTCACCGGTCCGGGAAGGAATAGAAGTTGCCTAGACATCGAATTACTGCTTCGATGGACGTTGCAAGCATCCGCCTGACGGAGCTCTCGAACTGCGCCGGCTGCGCGGCGAAACTCGGCGCCGCCGAATTGCGCAGCGTCATGGCTCGCGTCTCCCCGGCGACCGACGATCGCGTGCTGGTCGGATACGGCAGCAGCGACGATGCAGGCGTTTACCTTTTGAGCGACGATCTCGCACTCGTATCGACGGTCGACTTCTTCACTCCAATCGTCGACGATCCGTACGATTTTGGCCGCATCGCGGCGACGAATGCGCTCTCAGACATCTACGCGATGGGAGGCCGGCCTCTGACCGCGCTCAACATCGCGGCCTTTCCCGAGGAGCTCGATCTCGAGATCTTGTCGCGCATCCTGGACGGCGGAGCGAGCGTCGCGCGCGCTGCGGGGGTCGCGGTTATCGGCGGTCACACGATCAAAGATGCTGAGCCGAAGTACGGCATGGCCGTCACCGGGGTCGTGCACCCGCAGCACATCGTGACGAATGCTGGTGCTCGCATCGGCGACGTCCTCGTATTGACCAAGCCGCTTGGCACGGGAATTCTCACGACGGCGCTCAAACGCGGCGCAATCCTGCCCGAAGAGCTTGACGAAGCCGTACGCGCGATGACGACGCTCAACGACGGTGCCGCGAAGGCGATGTTGGTAGCGGAAGCGCACGCAGCCACGGACATCACCGGCTTCGGTCTCCTCGGTCACGGCGGGGGCATGGCGCTCGCTTCAGGCGTTCGATTGATACTGGACGCAAGCGCCGTTCCGTTCATGGAGCGCGTGCTCGAGTTGATCGAGGCCGGCATGGTGCCGGGCGGCACACGCCACAACGTGCAGACGCACGCGACCTTCACCCATTTTTCAAACAACGTGCGCGAGGCCGTGCGCGTTGGGCTCTCCGACGCTCAGACGTCCGGAGGTTTGTTGATCAGCGTTGCGCCCGATGCGGCGGATCTGCTCGCAGGCGAGCTGGACTCTTGCGGCGCCCTCGCCGCGCTTGTTGGTGAGGTGCGGGAAGGCGAGGGCATCGAAGTCCGCTGAGATAAGCGCGAGCCGGCCGCGTCGACCGGCTCGCCTATTCGCCCGCTACGGCGGAGGGATGATGAGCATTCCTTTGGTGTTGCTGGGCGGCCCGTAGAAGCCGACCATATAGCCCTTGAGATTTATTCCGTTGATGAGCGTGGTACCAACGCCGTGGGGATCGTCGATCGAAGTCCACATGGCGTGCGTCAGGGGCTGTTTCAGGAGGAAGCCGTGCGTATTACCCTTGCCGTCGACGTATGCACCCACGATGTTCCGACGACCGTTGATGCCGAACGGCGTCGTGGTTGACGACTTCGGATATTCGAAGGTCGAATAGCTGCTTCCGACCTTAAGGAAACCGATCGTCGTGCTACCCGATACGTAGAAGCCGACGATATCGCCATCGCTGTCGATGGCCGATGCCGTGACGTTCCTCGCACCCGGCGGCTTGATCGGCGTAAACTTGCCGGTGGCCTGATTCAGTTCGAAGCCGAAGTTCACGCCGGCTCCGTTGGTATAGAAGCCGACGGCGAGGCCGCCATTGTTGAGGCCGAGTATTTGCGTCACGGTGCCTTTGCCGATGTTTGGATCGGTATAGCTCGTAAAGGCCCCTTTCCACCGCAAAAATCCGCGGTTGACTCCCTTTGAGTCGACCCAGAAGCCGCCGGTGTCGCCGTTGTTGTTGATGCACGTGACTTGCGTTTGCACCGAACCGGGATAGTTCTCGCTCGTGAAGTCGGCCTGTGCGTAGGGTGGCTTCACGGTATAGCCCTTGTTCGGACTGCTGGGAGAGCCGCTCCCGTAGTAACCCGCGATGACGTTCGCGCTGTTTATGCCGAGCAACTGATTGAAGTGCGGGTCCTTGTTACTGCCGATCGTCTGGAACGTGTACGAGGTAGCGGGTGACCAAGCGCCGGATGGCTGCTGGGACTGGGTGAGCGCCGTTGTTGGCGTGACCGAACCGCCGCTACACGCCGTCGTGATTGTCGCCGTCACGGCAAGGGCCGCAGCAGCACACAACCATCGAAATTTCGCTTCGGGGGAAGTTGGCATGGGAACTCCTCTTAAGTCGTTTGGAGCATTCTACTCGACGACGCCGTCAGACGCGTAAGCGGGCGGCGCAAGCGAGGCGCTCCCAACCGTACCAATTCAGTTCGCACCGGTCAAGCAACCAACGACGACGTTGCCTACTCGCTCCAACGTTGCGATCGCTTGACTATTTAACGCTTCATCGTCGACTTGCGCGCAGACCGGCGTTTGACCACACCGTTACGGCGCTTCGCTTGACTCGAGCGTGTCGCGCCCATTCCAGTTGAAGCGCGTAACGGGACGACGTTGTTTACTTTGGCGTGTTCGGTTCCAAGCGGAACGGGCGTGATCAGTCGCTTGCCCAGCGCATGATAGAGAACTTCGGAGAGCTCGTCCACCGGCACGAAGCTCATGCTCTCGCGCACTTCTTTCGGTATGTCGTCCAGATCCATCTCATTACGACGCGGCAGTAAGATCTTACTGATTCCCGCACGTTTCGCGCCGAGCACCTTTTCCTTCAAACCCCCGATCGGCAAGACTTGGCCCGTGAGCGTTATCTCGCCGGTCATCGCCAGATTGGGATCGACTTTGATGCCGGTGAGCATCGACGCAATGGAAGTTGCCAGCGCGATGCCGGCGGAGGGACCATCTTTTGGCGTCGCCCCGGCCGGAACGTGAATATGAATGTCGTGCTTGGCAAAGTAGTCATCAGGTAAGCCGAGCTCGCTCGATCGCGAGCGCAGGAACGTCACGGCGGCCTGCGCGCTCTCCTTCATCACGTCGCCGAGTTGACCCGTCAAGACGAGTTTACCGGTCCCCGGCATCGCCTGGGTCTCGATGAAAAGGATGTCGCCGCCCACTGGCGTGAAGAACATTCCGGTCGCGACGCCTATCGACGCGACTCGCTTACGCACCTCGTTGAAGAAGCGCGGCTTACTGAGATACTCCGCAAGGTTCTCAGGTTTCACCCGCGCCTTATAGCGCGGGCTCTCCGCGATCTTACGCGCGACTTTACGGAACACCGTACCGATCTCGCGTTCCAAATTTCGCACGCCCGCTTCACGCGTGTAATCGTTGATGATCGCCCGGATTGCCTGATCGCTGATTTGGACCTGCGACTCTCGCAGCCCGTTGGTCTCGCGTTGCTTCTTGACGAGGTAACGCTTTGCAATTTGAAGCTTTTCGAATTCGGTATAACCCGAAAGCGTAATTATCTCCATGCGATCGCGCAACGGCGGCGAAATCGAGTCCAGCGTATTGGCGGTGCAGATGAACAGCACTGCCGAAAGGTCGAACGGCAGATCGAGATAGTGATCGCGGAAGTTGTTGTTCTGTTCGGGATCGAGCACCTCGAGCAGCGCCGACTGGGGATCGCCCCGAAAATCTGCGCCCACCTTATCGATCTCGTCGATCATCATCACGGGATTTCGCGTTCCGGCATCGCGGATCGCCCGTACGATCGTGCCGGGCATGGCGCCGATATAGGTCCGCCGATGCCCGCGAATCTCGGCTTCGTCGTGGACGCCGCCTACGGAGAGACGCACGAACTTACGCCCCATCGCGCGCGCGATCGAATGGCCCAACGAAGTTTTGCCGACGCCGGGTGGTCCAACGAAGCAGAGAATCGGCCCCGATAATCTCTTCTTGAGCTTTCCGACCGCCAGATACTCGACGATTCGGTCTTTGATTTTTTCGAGATCGTAGTGATCCTCGTCGAGGACGACGCGCGCCGCCTTGATGTCGATATGGTCGGTCGTTTCGACATTCCACGGGAGCGTCACCAACCAATCGAGGTAGGTGCGGATGACGCTGTATTCCGGGCTGGCCTGCGGAACTTTGGAGAGCCGGTCGAGCTCTCGATCGGCGGCCTTCTTGACGTCGGCCGGCATTCCCGCGGCATCGATTTTCGTGCGTAGCTCGTTGGTCTCGGCCTGCTGCGGATCGACCTCGCCAAGCTCTTCCTGAATCGCGCGCAGCTGCTGACGAAGATAGAACTCGCGTTGATTCTTCTCCATCTCGCGCTGAATGTCGCTCTGAATCTTATGACCCAGCTCGACCACCTCGAGCTCCTTGGTGAGTAACAGCGTCAGCTTGCGCATACGCTTCGCGGTATCGCGTTCCTCGAGCAGCGCTTGACGGTCAGCGGTTTCCAGGCGCATCGTCGAGGCGACGAAGTAGGTCAACACGACTGGGTCGGTAATGTTGGCAACCTCCATCTCCATCTCGCGCGGCGCCTGCGGCAGATAAGAGAGGAGCTTCTGGAAGAGGCCCGCGAGATTACGGTGCATTGCAACGAGCTCTTCGTTTTCGACGGTTGCGTCTGGAAGTTCCGTATAGGCCGCCACCATATATGGCGAAACTTGCGTGAACTGCTCGATCTTGAAGACTTGCTGTCCGGCGACGATACAGCGCAGCGTTCCGTCGGGCACCTTGAGCATTTTCTGAATGACGCCGATCGTTCCGACACGCTGCACGTCGTCGGGACCTGGTTCTTCGATCTCGCGATCGCGCAGAACGACGAGTCCGATCGGTTTGCCTTCGCGCAGCGCTTCCTCGACGAGCTGGATGCCGGGCTTTTTGACGACCGCGAGCGGAATGACGGTGTGCGGAAAGAGCACCGCTTCCTGGAGCGGTAGAATTCCGATCAGATTCGCAGGAACGATGTTGCTGGATTTTTGGGCCATGTATTTAGGTGTGCGTCCTCTTTACCATGACGTGAAGCTCGGTTCGCGCCGTCTGCATGTACGCCGTCGCCGCAATCGGCGCGACAACGATCAGGAGGCCGTCTTCATAGCTCGCCTCGACGCCTTCGTACTCGACCGCGACGGGAAGCGGTATTCGGTTTACGAACTCGCCGTGAGCGATCTCTTTCTGGACGAACGAGCCGCAGCGAAATCGCGCCGCTTCGCGGCGGCGCCCGGCAGCGACGAGATAGCGCCCGTCGAATCCGACGCGCAACGTCTCGGGATCTGCGCCGGCGACTTCAATGACGACGACGATGCGCCGTCCTTCGTCATCGATGAAGACATCGGCGTTGGGTTGGAACGCCGCAAGGC
>DATDIA010000181.1:0-18069 GCA_036521295.1 Candidatus Cybelea sp.
CGCCCGCATTCCGACGAGTTGAAGCGCGATAGAGGGCATAGCGGCTACCACGCCCGTTAATGCGATCGCGATCTCCAACGTGCGGTCATCGTACCTATCGCGAACGAAATCGGCGGCCGTCACGTAGCCACGAAGGCGCGCGATGCTCCAAAACCGCGCCAGGACGACGAGCGCGATCGGATAAGCAATTGTAGCGTAAGGCACCGCGAAAAATCCAAGCGCACCGACTCCGTACACGAGCGCCGGCACAGCGATGAACGTATAGGCGGTATAGAGGTCGCCGCCGAGCAAAAACCAAGAGACGACGGTTCCGAAGCTGCGGCCGCCAAGAGCCCATTGCTCGAGGCTGGACAAATTCGCGCCGCCCCACCGGCCCGCGAGAAAGCCGAGCGCCGTAACGGCCAGAACGGCTACCGCGACGATGAAGGCGGCGCTAGACATTCCCGCATCGTTTCACCCGTATTCGTGCCGCGCCTGTTCTATTTCCGCAAGCGCCCTATAGAGGGCCCGTGGGTTACCAAAGCAAACCAACGGCCAAAAGCTCGCAGTCACGCGTCGAAAGCGAAAGGATTGCCATGTCCGTAACTCAACCCCCGAAAGACACCCCCTTCGGCCTAGAGCCGAACGTTGCGGCGGGACTCGCGTACTTGTTCTGCCTCCTTGGCGGTATCGTTATGATGGTCGGTGGCGGAACGAATCGATTTGTGAAATGGGCCGCAGCGCAGTCGATCGTGATCTGGGCGCTGTACTTCATACTCGGGTTCGTCTTAAGCTTTATTCATCTATGGGTGCTGTATCCGATTCTTTGGATCCTCGCGCTTGTAGTTTGGGTTTGGACGACGATCACCGGATTCCAGGGCAAGGAAGTACGGGTTCCCGGCGTGGACTCGCTCACGCAGAGCATCTTCAAGTCACAGCTCGGCTAGCGCTCTCGGTGGCCTCTTCAGCAGAAGCAGAGGCCGCTCGAAGCAGTAAGTCACCATGGCCGCTTGCGCAATCGTAGTTGCGAAAGCGGCCTCTGTGTAATCTATCTGCCATTTCGAATTCTCGTTGGGTACCCCAGCGTAAGGCGGAATGTGGTGCCAGAGTAACTCCCGCGCGACGAGTTGGTGATACAGGTAAAGGTTGTAGGAGATCGCCGCCATGAAGCGCAGCGGCGCATTGTCGAGCGCGGCCTGCCACGAGCGCGGGCTGATGAGCCAGCCTAAGGCGATAATGGCGAAAGTCGCGCCGAGTAAGGGACGGTTGTTGATCTGCCAAACGGCGGCCCATTGATCGTGAAGGCGCTGCGCGTAGAGATTTTCCAGCAGCATTGTGAAAAAAGCGACGCCCGCGATGGCGACGAGCGGCCCGGCATAGCGAAGGCGCGATGTTCGCAAACGATCGCCACAGCGCACAAAGAGGTACGCAGCGATCATTCCGAACGCGAAGATGTCGAGGTATCCGGGTAGATTCTCTTCATACTGGGAGAAGAGCGTCGTAAAGCAGCACGTCGACAATGCGAGCCGCCAGTACCATGCGAGCGCGACCATGGCGCCGGCCGTCAGCCACGGCTGGCGCTTGAAGCACCACCAAATCAACGGGAAGATGCAGTAGAACTCGACCTCGACGGCAAGCGTCCACAGCACGCCGTCGATGGTTCCGTAACGCAGCGGAAACCAGGTGTGGATGAAGAGCAGGTGCGTGACCAGATCGGGGACGAGCGACGCATTAGGCTGGAGCGCGGCGTAGCCGATTGCGTACGCCACGCCGATTGAAAGCACGTACGACGGCACGATTTTGATGAAGCGGCGCCACGCGAAGTGTCGCCAACTCGGCTCGCCTGTTCCCGCGAGCGCGCCCCGAACGAATGGATACGAGATGACGAACCCGCTGAGAAAGAAGAAGAGAGGAACCCCGACGAACCCGGTCGCGGGCAGAAACTGCAGCCACGGCCATGGAGACCACCATGAGATCTCCCAGATGTGGTACCAGAGCACGAGCAGGATTGCGATCCCGCGCAATCCATCCAGGACGCCGAGCCGCGGCGTATCGTGGAGTCGTGTCATCCGCAGCCTTTCATCGCAAGGGCGCCATCCAGAGCTGCTCGACTCCGCTCGGGATAGACCCCCGTGGAAGGTCGAAGAAAGCTTGCGGTCATCGGGCACCTCATGCCCATGGAGCGCGAATCGAACCTCCTCCTGGCGAGCGCCGGCTCAGCAAGGCCCGATTTGACGCCTAAATGGCGCACTTGGTATAGTAAAAACTCGGTCCCACCTGCGGGTGAGGCCGTTGTTTGTGATGCAGGGAGACAAGGAGCAAGACCGATTCCGACGATTAACCAACTCGTGCGCCGCGGGCGCGAAAAGACCGAGCAGAAGGTCAAGACCCGGGCATTCCGCATGATCCTGACCGGCCCGAAGCCCGGTCATCCGGATCTGCCGACCCGTACCTTTGAAGTTACCGGAAATCCCCAGCGGCGCGGGGTCTGCACTCAAGTCAAAACGGTGACGCCCAAGAAGCCGAACTCGGCGCTGCGCAAAGTCGCCCGCGTCCGGCTGACCAACGGCGAAGAGGTCACGGCTTACATCCCTGGCATCGGCCACAATCTCCAGGAGCACTCGGTCGTGCTGGTGCGCGGCGGTCGCGTCAAAGATCTCCCGGGAGTTCGGTACCACATTATCCGCGGAACGCTCGACACCGCCGGTACGGCGAATCGAAAGCAAGGCCGTTCCAAGTACGGCGCAAAGCGCGAAAAGAAGAAGTAATGCCTCGTAAAGGTCCCGCCCCCAAACGGCAGATTCTGCCCGATCCCCGGTTCAACTCGAAAGTGCTGTCGCGCTTCATTAATAAGGTGATGCTGCGCGGCAAGAAGTCGACGGCCGAGCATATCACCTATGGTGCGCTCGAGATCGTCGCCGAAAAGACCGGCCGCGACCCGATGGAAATCTTCTCGCAGGCGCTTTCCAATGCGATGCCGCTCGTGGAGGTTCGGCCACGCCGCGTGGGCGGCGCAACGTACCAAGTTCCGATGGAGGTCCGTCCAGACCGTCGTCAGGCAATGGCGATGCGCTGGCTCATCGGCTTCGCGCGCACCCGCAACGGGCACTCGATGGAGGAGAAGCTCGCCGGCGAGCTGCTCGACGCCTCGAACAACACGGGCGCAACAATAAAGAAGCGTGAAGACACGCACAAGATGGCGGAAGCGAACAAAGCGTTCGCGCATTATCGTTGGTAACCAACTTAGACTAACACCATGGCTACAAGGGAATATCCGCTCGAACGCACGAGGAACATCGGTATTGCCGCGCACATCGATGCGGGCAAAACGACCTCAACGGAACGCATCCTCTTCTTTACTGGGCGCGTGCACAAAATGGGCGAAGTGCACGACGGTGCGGCAACGATGGACTGGATGGTCCAGGAGCAGGAACGCGGCATCACCATCACGTCGGCGGCAACGGCGACGACCTGGCGTGACACGCGGATCAACATCATCGATACGCCGGGTCACGTGGATTTTACCGTTGAAGTGGAGCGATCGCTGCGCGTGCTCGACGGCTTGGTTGCGCTCTTTGATTCGGTAGCGGCCGTGCAACCGCAATCGGAGACGGTCTGGCGCCAAGCGAACAAGTATAAAGTGCCGCGAATTATTTTCGTCAACAAAATGGATCGCGTGGGTGCCGATTTCTTCAACGTCGTGGAGAAGATTCGCGAGCGTCTGGGGGCCCGCGCGGTACCGATTCAAGTGCCGATCGGCGCGGAAGAGAAGTTCAAAGGCGTCGTCGATCTCTTTACGATGAAGACGATCGTTTACAGCGACGAGCTCGGTTCCACGATGGCGCATGAAGACGTCCAGGGCGAGCTCAAGGAGCTTGCAATGACGTGGCGGCGGCATCTTGTCGAAGCGATAGCCGAGCAGGACGACGAGCTGCTCGAGATGTTTTTCGAGGGCAAAGAGCTGCCGATCGACCGGATGAAGACGGCGCTGCGCAAAGCGACGATCGAGGGGACCGTCCTGCCGATGCTCTGCGGCTCCGCATTCAAAAATAAGGGGATTCAGTCGTTGCTCGACGCGATCGTCGACTACATGCCCTCCCCGCTCGAAGCCAAAACCATTGTCGGGCGAGATCCGAAAAACGGTAACGAGATTACGCGCAAGGCCGACGATGGGGAACCGTTCTGCGCGCTCGCCTTCAAGATCGCCACCGACCCGTATGGTAACCTCACGTATTTCCGCGTCTACTCAGGCGTGCTCAACAAAGGCAGCTACGTGCTAAACTCGCGCACCGGGCGGAAGGAACGGATCGGGCGCATCCTGCGCATGCACGCCAACCATCGCGAAGACATCAATGCCATTGGCGCGGGGGACATCGCCGCGGCAGTCGGTCTCTCCGACACGCGAACCGGCGATACGCTCTGCGATGAGCGTTCGCCCATCGCGCTCGAATCGATCACCTTTCCCGAGCCGGTCATCCATCAGGCGATTGAGCCCAGGAGTAAAGCCGATCAGGATAAGCTTGGACTTGCGTTGGCACGCCTGGCTCAGGAAGACCCCACTTTTCGAATGCGCACCGACGAGGAGACGCAACAGACGATCATCGCGGGCATGGGGGAGCTTCACCTCGAGATTATTCTCGACCGCTTGCGCCGTGAATTCAAAGTAGAGGCGAACGTCGGCAAACCGCAGGTTGCGTATAAAGAAGCGATCACTAAAACCGTTGAAAAGGAAGGTCGGTTCATACGTCAGACCGGAGGGAAAGGCCAGTACGGGGACGTTTGGCTTCGCGTTGAGCCTCAGCCGCCGGGCACCGGCTTCGTCTTCGAGTGGAAGATCGTCGGCGGCGCGATTCCTAAGGAGTACGCGAAGGCGGTGCAAGAAGGCGTCCGCGAGTCAGCCCAAAGCGGCGTGCTCGCCGGTTTCCCGGTCATGGACTTTAAGGTGCAAGCTTTCGACGGTTCGTATCATGAGGTTGACTCGTCGGAGATGGCCTTCAAGATCGCCGGTTCGATGGCATGGAAAGAGGCGAACCGAGCCGCCGGTCCGATTCTGCTTGAGCCCATTATGAAGGTGGAAGTGACGACGCCCAAAGAGTACATGGGCGCGATCAACGGCGACCTCAGCCGGCGGCGCGGCGCGATCCACGCAACCGAAGAGGCCGCGGGCGGCGCGCAGGTCATTACGGCACACGTTCCGCTCTCGGAGATGTTCGGCTATGCCACCGACATGCGCTCGGCCACGCAGGGTCGCGCCACCTACACGATGGAGTTTGCCCATTACGAAAAGGCGCCCAAGAGCGTCGAGGAAGAGATCGTTGCAAAGGCTGTGGGCAAGAAACCCGTGCCCGCCTAGATCGTCGTTGACAGCCTCCCTCGTGCTTGATACTATTCCGTGGTCCTGCGCCCTCTCGTTGGGGGCATTTACCACATAAGGCGGCAGAGCCAGGCAAAACGCCTGGACCCGTGTACTCGAAAAGGCCCCCGCAAAGCGCTTGTTGGGGAGGGTCCCGCACCGCGGTAGTGGGTGTGGGGGCGCAGCGCCAAAGCGCTGGGCGAAGTCCAGCGCGTTGTTAAAAGAGGAGATTATGGCCAAGCAAAAGTTCGAGCGCAAGAAGCCGCACGTCAATATCGGCACCACCGGTCACGTCGATCACGGCAAGACGACCCTGACGGCGGCGATTATGCATTGCCTTGCAACCGAGGGGCTGGCGCAAAAAGTCGGCGTCGATCAAATCGATAACGCACCCGAAGAGAAGGAGCGCGGGATCACGATCGCCATCTCGCACCAAGAGTACGAGACGCCCAAGCGGCACTACGCCCATGTCGATTGTCCGGGCCACGCCGATTACATCAAGAACATGATTACCGGGGCGGCGCAGATGGACGGCGCGATTCTCGTCGTTGCGGCGTCAGACGGTCCGATGCCCCAGACGCGCGAACACATCTTGCTCATGCGTCAAGTCGGCGTGCCGCGCATTATCGTCTTCCTCAACAAGGTCGATATGGTCGACGACGAGGAGCTCCTCGAGCTTGTCGAGATGGAAATCCGTGAGTTGCTGACCTATTATGAGTTCCCCGGCGACGACACGCCGATCATTCGGGGCTCCGCGCTCAAAGCGCTCAACTCGAGCGGCAAGCGCGGCGATGCCGATGCGGATCCGATTTTCAAGTTGATGGATACGGTCGACGACTACATTCCCCAGCCGCAGCGTGAAGTGGACAAGCCCTTCCTGATGCCGGTCGAGGACGTCTTTACAATCACCGGACGCGGCACCGTGGGGACTGGACGTGTCGAGCGCGGTCAGGTAAAGGTTGGCGAAGAGGTCGAGATCGTCGGTCTGAAGGACGAGACGAAGAAGACGGTCGTTACGGGCATCGAGATGTTTCGCAAGCTGCTCGACGCGGGCATCGCGGGCGACAACATCGGCGTTCTCCTGCGCGGCGTCGATCGCAACGAAATCGAGCGGGGTCAGGTGCTCGCCAAACCCGGTTCGGTCAAGCCCCACAAGAAGTTCAAGGCCGAGGTCTACGTGCTTTCTAAGGAAGAAGGCGGCCGTCACACGCCCTTCTTCGCGAACTATCGGCCGCAATTTTACTTTCGGACGACCGACGTCACCGGCACGATCAAACTGCCCGAAGGCATGGAAATGGTCATGCCGGGCGACAACGTCCAAATGGACGTGGAGCTCATTACCCCCATCGCGTGCGAAGAGGGGCTCCGCTTCGCGATCCGTGAAGGCGGGCGAACCGTCGGCGCGGGCGTCGTGACGGCCGTTGCTGAGTAAATCTGCGCCGGACTTGCTACATGCCGCGTCCGGGCCGTTCGTCGCTTCCCTCCTTGGAAGCTCCTACTTATCCGCACTCGCGCCGGTGCGAAGGAAAGTAATGACCTCCTGTCAATGGCGCTCGTGTCGGAAGCCCGTCCGCGGCACGTAGCGGCGCCCTCGCATGATTTACTCGCTCCTTGAAAAATTGGCATAAATAATGGCGAAGCAGATGATCCGGATACGCCTCAAGGCGTACGATCACAAGGTCCTCGATCAATCCGCCGAGCGCATCGTTGAAACGGCAAAGCGCACGGGCGCGTTCGTTAGTGGACCGGTGCCTCTGCCGACCGAAATCAACCGTTTCTGCGTTCAGCGCTCGACGAACAACGACAAAAAGTCGCGCGAGCATTTTGAGATGCGTACGCATAAGCGGCTGATCGACATTCTCCAAGCGTCGCCAAAGACGATGGACGCGCTCATGCACCTCGACCTGCCTGCGGGTGTCGATATCGAGCTCAAGGCCTGATGCGGGGCGGATTGGCTGCCTTCGGCCCGAAGCGTGCAGCTTCGGGCCTTTCGCTTTTTAGGCGCACTCGTCAATGAGGAGCAAGCAATGGAAGTCAAACCGACGTATCTCGGTACCATGATCGGACTGGCTACGGTAGCGTTCGGGCTGATCGCCGCGGGAGCGTGGAACAAGTTCATCAGCGACACGATCGCGCTCTTCCTCAAGCCGGGGAACGGCGTGCTCGCCGAACTGATCTACGCGATCATCGTAACGATCCTCGCCATCGTCGTCGTACAAGCCTTAGCGAGACTCGCCGAAAAGGAAGCGGACCTCACCGCAAAGCTCCCCTTCGTGAAGCGGCCGCCCGAGTAAGGTCTAGCCGGAGGCCGCGTCCGATCTCTTCGGCGGTTTGCCGGCGCGAATCTTGAAGGCAAGTTCGGGCCGGTGCTGCAGCGGGGGATAGACGTGCGCGCGCACCTCGAAGCCTTTTTTCTGTAGTCCGAGTTGCAGCGCGGCCTGTTGAATTCCATGTAGAATTGCAGCGCTGATTGTTTCGTCGGCGACGCCTAGATCCATCAGCGTATCGACCCCCTCCTTCTTGGAGAGGACCGTCAAGCGGACCTCGCCGGGTATTCGTTCGGACTCGTGTTCTTCGTCGACGGGATCGTGAAAAACGACCACGTGGTGATCCTCGTAGACGACTTCGTTATCGGCGACGAGTTTCTCCCACTCTTTGGGTTCTTTCGGCCAACTCGGCCGCCTGCCTAAAACGTCGGCTGGTGTAAGCGTTTTTTTCTTACGATCGGCGCTCATCGGCGCAGCCTTCATCACGTGCAAGAGGACGCCTGCCTCCCATCCCGGAAAATCTGCGCGTGGTATGGATTTCCGAGATCATCTCCGGCCCGGAGCAACACACTTGGGATAAGCCCGATCCAGAGCATACCTTTCGCGGGCGTCTCGACGGCACGCGCGCTAAGGCCGATGAAGTCGTTTACGAAGATGACGACGTCTTCGCATTCCGCCACAACGTCGATCGCAGCAAGGAAGAATGGTGGGAAATCCACGTCGTCATCATCCCGAAGAAATGGATTCCCACGATTCTCGATTTCGGCTTAGGCGATGCGAAGATCTGGCACCACCTCATCGCAGGCATTCAGAAGGTCGCGTTGACGTTAGGGCTCTACGATCAAGGTTTTATGATTCGCATGGGAGTGCTGCCGCCCTACCAGCACACCGCGCACG
The DNA here is from genome assembly GCA_036521295.1 of Candidatus Cybelea sp. Taxonomy (GTDB): domain Bacteria; phylum Vulcanimicrobiota; class Vulcanimicrobiia; order Vulcanimicrobiales; family Vulcanimicrobiaceae; genus Cybelea. The sequence continues at coordinate 8,497 of DATDIA010000181.1, forward strand.
TCCATATCCACATCCTCTCCGGCAAACACACCTCGCCCGTCATCGACGGGCCGATGCCGGATGCCGGCTGATTCGCGTCCCCCTTCACTATTGAATGTCGCCCTCACGTTCGCAACGATCTCTTCGACGGCGTTCGGCGGTGGTCAAAAGGCGAGCGTTCGTCAGCAAGTCCTGTCACGCGGCTGGATGGACCAGGAGCGCTTCATGGACGGCCTTGAGATCGCGCAAGTCCTCCCAGGACCGAACATCCTTAACTTGGCACTTTATTGCGGGCAAAGGGTGCGCGGCATTCCCGGAGCGGCCGCCGCATTTTTAGGTGCGAGCGTTCCGCCGTTTATCATCGTGCTGATCGCGGGCGCTCTGTACTTCAAGTTCGCAAAAAATCCTTACGTGCACGGAGGGCTGCTGGGGTGCGCGGCCGGCGCACTCGGCCTCACTCTCGGTAACGCGCTCGAGCTCACGTGGGACGAGCGCACCGATTGGTTACGGATCGTTCTCGTCGCCGTCACGGCATTGGCTGTCTCGTTCTTGAAGATGCCGTTGCTGCTGGTCCTCGTCGTCTTCGGCGGCGCCGGCGTCGTCCGCGAATATCTGCGCTCTCGCAAGAAGATCGATGAGTAGCACGCTTCAGACCGCAATTCATTTGCTCTGGACTTTCTCGCAGCTCTCCGTCCTTGGCTTCGGAGGAGGCAAAGGAATCATTCCCCAGATGCATACCTTCGCGGTCGGCCAATACCATTGGGTAACATCTTCGCAGTTTACGCAGTTTTATACCATCGGCAAACTCGTACCGGGGCCGACGACGATCTTCGCGGCGCTGGTCGGCTACGCAGCGACCCCTACGCAACCGCTCGTCGGCGCCCTGGCCGCAACGATCGGGATGTTCGTGCCCTCCAGCATGATCGTGGTTGGGTTTGATGCGTTGTGGGAGCGTTTTTCGGCGTCGCCATGGCGTACCATAATCGCTCGGGGCTTGGCGCCGGCGATTGTCGGTTTGGTCTGGTCGAGCGTGGTGACGATCGGACGCGGCGCGCCCTCGAGCGTCCTGGCATATGCGGTGACGACAATCGTCGTCCTCTTGATGCTGCGCACCAAACTCGCTACGCCGTTACTCATCGTGCTCGCCGGCGGCGTAGGGGTCGTCGCGCTTCGCTAAGCGAACGACCGGCCATGCCCATCGAGCTTCGCGAACTGCGGTCACGTTCTTTTCACGGCACCAAACGGCGCATTTACCATCTGCTCGAGGAGATGGGTACTTCTGGCGACCAGATCTGGCCGTTTGCATCGCAGCCCTTCATGCGCTCTCCGGGGCCGCTCTTGCCCGGCCGAACCGAGGAGTGGCATCTTGGCATTCACGGCGTGCTCGAGGAAGCGGTTCCCGAGGAACGCATCGTCTGGCGATTTCGCAATGATGGCTTTGACGGCACGCACGGCTTTCACCTCAGCAGTGTCGGTAAGGAGACGCTGCTCGAGTATCGTGTTGAGGCAACCCTCTCCGATACCGATGGCCGGCTCCTGTGGCGCCGTTTCGAAGACCAGTTCGAACGCTCGACCGAGGCGCTCTTCGATAAACTGGCGCGGGTTCTGAAGCGTTGACGGCGGCGGCCGCGCCAACGCCCGATCCAGTCGATTTCATCAACGTTGCCGGACTGCTTTCTGACGAAGAGCGGCTCGTCCGGGATACGGTGCGCGAGTACGTAAAGGCGCGCGTGCTCCCCAACATTGCGGACTGGTTCGAAGAGGGGATACTTCCGCGCGAACTGGGCCCCGAGCTCGGACGGCTCGGCTTGCTCGGCATGCACCTCGACGGCTACGGCTGCACCGGCTCAAGTGCGGTCGCCTACGGTCTCGCGTGCTTGGAACTTGAGGCCGGCGATTCCGGTGTGCGCAGCTTCGCTTCAGTTCAAGGTTCGCTCGCGATGTATGCGATCTACCGTTGGGGTGACGAAGCGCAGAAACGCGAGTGGCTGCCACCAATGGCGCGCGGCGAACTCATCGGCTGTTTCGGTCTCACCGAGCCAGATTTCGGCAGCAACCCCGCTGGAATGCGGACGTCCGCGCGGCGCGACGGTCCTGATTGGGTTCTCAACGGCACCAAGATGTGGATCACCAACGGTTCGATCGCCGATCTGGCCATCGTCTGGGCACAAACGCAGAATGGCATCCGCGGCTTCGTCGTGCCGCGCGACGCGAAGGGCTTCACCGCGTCGAACATCCATCGAAAGCTATCGCTGCGCGCGTCGGTAACGAGCGAGCTCGCATTCACCGATTGTCGCCTTCCGGCCAGCGCGATGTTGGCGCAAGCGGAGGGTCTGGCTGCCCCTCTCGCCTGTCTCAACGAAGCCCGCTACGGAATCGTGTGGGGATCCATGGGCGCTGGGCGCAGCTGCTACGAGGCTGCCCTCGAGTACAGCAAAACCCGCGTGCAGTTCGCAAAGCCGATCGGCGCTTATCAGATGACGCAAGAGAAGCTCGTGAACATGCTCGTCGAGCTCAACAAAGGTGCGCTGCTCGCGCTTCACGTCGGTCGCGCGAAGGACCAGGGGCGCCTTCACCCCGCTCAGGTGAGCTTCGCGAAGCTCAATAACGTCCGCGAAGCGCTCGCGATCGCGAGGGAAGCGCGAACGATTCTGGGCGCAAACGGCGTCACGCTTGAATATCCAGTCATCCGCCACATGAACAATCTCGAATCAGTGCTGACCTATGAAGGTACCAGCGAAATGCATATGCTGGTCGTCGGCAAGGAGATCACCGGCCTCGCGGCCTTCGTGTAACGCAGGCCTTGGCTATACGTACTCTTTGAGCGTCAGCGTCGCGTCCCGCTCGCGGCCCGCGGGTCCGCGTATGTGTAGCCGTACGACGCCGCCGGGAGGGCCCGAGAGCATTGCCCGAACCGCGGCGAGTGATTGGTTCGAGGCCGGCGCGCCGTTGATGCCGAGAATGACGTCGCCCTTCGCTAACCCGGCGGCAGTCGCCGGCGAGTCAGCGAGAACCGAAAGCACGGTATGTGCTCCACTTGCGTCGATAAGGAACAAGCCGGAGTGATCGTACGGAAACGGAGTATCGAACTCGGCGTTTTTCGCAAGTAAGAGTTGGCTATGAGCGTAATCGAAGGTCAGTGCGAAGCGGCGCCAAATCGCGCCGCCGACGTTCGCGGGATTGAAAGGATCGGCGAGCACGCCTTTGTTTGCAACCGTGAACGACACAACGCTATTCGAGACGGCGTAGGGGCCGATCTGAAGAGTCGGTATACGCCCGAGGCGCGCGTAGGACGCTCCTCCGACCCCGAATCCGACGACCGTTGGCCCGGTCTTTGCAAGTGAGGCGATCGCCGGGTGAGCTGCCAAAAACGGCGACGAGAGCTCGAGGCCGGCGCGATTACCGGTATCGACTTCGGCCGACGTCGTAACGCCATCTACGGCGACGGGAATGCGCGGTATCGTGCCGTCGAAATAGAAGGGGATCGCGGCAGCGCCGGGCGCGGAAGCGGGCAACGCGCTCGGCATTGCGAGCGTCAACGTAGAGCTCGCGTAATCGATCGTGGTCAGGAAGCGCGCCAAGAACTGATATCCGACCATGCCGTCGATCTTTATGCCTTCGGCTACACCGAAGCCGGTGGCAATCGGCAAAACGAGCATATACTGGTTGCGGACGACCGCGCCGCCGATCGCGATCGAATCGATATGCGTGAATGACGCTCCCTCGGTCGCGCTTCCGACGCCTTGTAGGCGCAATGCCCCCGAACTTTGAGCTTGCACGGCCGCGGCAACTTCGGGCGTGACGATATAATCGCCGCCGCTGTCGAGCACGAAGGTGTAAGGGCCGCGGCCGTCGAGCACGACGTCGTTTAGATAGACGTGATTATTGACGATTTCAAGCGGCACCGTCGTGCCGGTCCCGCGCGCAATTGAAAAATCGTGAACGTTCTGACCCGGCACGCGCATCCGTTCGGCGACGTCGGTATTCAATTCCAGTGACGAGACTTGCTGGGCAAATGAGTTGCCGCTCGAGGTTCGCGTGCTGCTCGCAAACGGAAAATTTATTCCATCGATGCGCCGATAGTTCGAAAGCACGGTCGTCGTCGAAACGATTCCGATGGTCGAGGTCTCCCGAACGATGAGGTGGGTGAGCGGATCGATCCATAGATCGAGTTCGCTGCCATTCGGCGGGGTAACCGCGAGCACGTCGTAACTCGTACCGCCATCGCTTCGCCGGCCGGCGTAGACGATGGTCGCTCCGCCTGCATCCGGGCGCAAGTAGCGCAGATTATCGAGATAGGCCTGGTCGATGGCCGCAACGCGCCCCGCTATTCCGCCGTCGACCGTGACCAGCCCGGCGTAATCTTGATTCCAGGCCTTCTTTCCGTCCCAGCCGGAGGCGCCGCTCAGCGCCCCCGCGTTTTGAGCGGCCGTAAAGCGCACCCCATGCAGGTCGTCCCATTCTTGACCGCGTCCCCGCAGACCGACGATCTCGACGGCGGCGACGGTGTGGATCGAGCTGATCGAAGCGAGAGGCCGCTCGAGCATCGCCTTGCGAACCGCCGCCAGCAGCGTCGCGGCGTAGGCGGCGGCGTCCGTCGGAACGCTGTTTCCGGCCGCCAAGACGCTCAGAAAGAGAGTGGCGGCCACTGCTCTGAAAAGCGTCCTTGCAAGACGTAGACGGTGCATGTGTCAGCGCTTCTGCCCAGGCGGGTGAGCGGCCTTGACCTCTCTCGGGGCTCCTGGTAAACTGCCGAAGTTGCGGTTCACGCGTACAATACGCCTGGATCCGTGGCACTTCTCCTACGACCACCGAAAGAGAGCATGAAGAAGATCCTGGGCCGTAAAGTCGGGATGACCAGCGTGTTCACCGCCGACGGGCGCTCCGTGCCCGTTACGGTGATCGCGGCCGGTCCTTGTACGGTCGTGGAGCGCCGGACGAAAGCGAAGCACGGCTATGATGCCGTCGCTTTGGGGTTTGGCCCCGTAAAGCGCAGCCGGGTGACCCGTGCCCTCGCCGGCCATTTCAAGAAACAGGGGGTCGAGGCGGCCCGATTCGTCCGGGAATTTCGAACGGACCCCGAGGAGGAAGTCGGGGAGAAGATTACCGTTTCGGCTTTCGAGCCCGGCGATCGGGTTGACGTCGTGGGTGTATCGAAAGGACATGGCTTCTCGGGCGGCATTAAGCGGCACAACTTCAGCGGCGGCGGCGCGAGCCACGGCTCGATGATTCATCGCCAACCCGCTTCGAACGGCGATACCAATGCCGGCCGCACCACTAAAGGAAGCCGCCGTCCCGGACATTATGGCGTGGATCGTACGACCCTGCAAAACCTCGAGGTCGTGCGCGCGGATGGCGACCGCAATTTGTTGCTCGTGCGTGGAGCCGTCCCAGGCGCTAAGAACGCGCTGCTGATGGTGAGTGAAAGCGTCAAGGCCCGGAGAGCAGATGCCGAACGTCATTAACGCGACGGGTGATGTCGTCGGCGAGCGTGAGATTCCCGCGATCTTCGAAGCAGAGTTCGACGGTAAGCTGAGCGTCGTCTATCGTGCCGTCCACCGCGAGTTTGCGAACATGCGAGCCGGCACGGCTTCCACCCGCAAGCGCGACGAGGTAGCCGGCGGCGGCCGCAAGCCCTGGCGTCAGAAAGGAACGGGCCGGGCGCGTCAAGGTTCGATACGGTCGCCTCAGTGGCGTCACGGCGGCGTCGCCTTCGGACCGCAGCCTCGCAGCTACGTGGAGGCGCTCAACAAAAAAGAAAGACGCGTCGCGTTTCTTGCGGCCGTGGCCGATCGCTTCCGTAACGACGCGGTTACGCTCTTGGAGACCGGAGAATTTGGAATCGGCAAAACGGCGGCGCTTGCCAAAATGCTCTTCGGCAGCGCAAAAGGTGCGCGGAGCGGACCGAAGACGCTCATCATCTGCCGCCGCGACGAGCCGCATTCGGGTGAGATTGCGCGCCTCTGTCGCAATTTGCAGCGAGTCTCCATCACCGACGATGGAGCGCTTGACGTTAAAGACGTTCTTCGCTTCGAGCGGCTCATCTTTACGACCGCCGCCTACGACGCGTTGACTGAGCGGTTAACGGGGGACCCGCGCGGCGATAGTCAGCGCGGAGGCGCGCAGCCGATTCTCGGAGGCAAGGTTCCCGAGGTGAAGGCGAAGCGCCAAAGCGTTGCGCGAAGCGCAACGCGCAATTCCAAGGAAAGCCGTGATGGACGCACGTGACGTCATCGTTGCCCCGCGGATCACTGAGAAAGCGATGGCTGACGCGCTCGCTCATCAATATACCTTCGTCGTGCATCCGCACGCAACGAAGACGCAGATACGCCATGCCGTCGAGGAGATCTTCAAAGTAAACGTTCTGCGCGTCAACACGGTAAACGTTCGCGGGAAGGCGCGCAATTTCGCGCGCCGCGGCCTGCGCACGAGTGGCAAGCAAAGCGATTATAAGAAAGCAATCGTCACGATTAAGCCCGGTCAGAAGATCGAGCTCGGCGGGGTCAACTATTTTGAGCAATAGCAAATTCCTTGGGGTGCGAGAATGCCGGTAAAGAAGTACCGGCCGACCTCTCCTGGTAAGCGTTTCATCACGACGCTCGATTTTTCGGAGCTCTCCAAAGTTGCGCCCGAACGATCTCTGCTCGAGGTGCGCAAGAAGCACTCCGGACGAAACAACAACGGTCACATCACGGTGCGCCATCGTGGCGGCGGCACGCGCCGGCTCTATCGCATCGTGGACTTCAAGCGCGCAAAAGACGGCGTCCCGGCGAAAGTCTCTACGATCGAATACGATCCCAACCGGTCCTGCCGCATCGCGCTCCTTAACTATCGCGATGGAGAGAAGCGGTATATTCTCGCGCCGCTTGGCCTGCGGGTTGGCGAGCTCGTGGAGTCGGGGCCAAGCGCAGACATCAAAATCGGCAACGCTTTGCCCATCCGTAACATACCGGTCGGCACGGTGATTCATAACGTCGAACTGCGGCCGGGACAAGGCGGCAGGCTCGTTCGATCCGCCGGCGTCGCCGCGCAGCTCATGGCGAAGGAGGATGAGTATTCACAAGTGCGCATGCCCTCCGGCGAGGTCCGAAAGATCCATATCGAATGTCGCGCGACGATCGGCCAGCTTGGAAACGTCGATCACGAGAACCAAGTGATCGGTACGGCCGGCCGCTCGCGCCATCTTGGCAAACGGCCGAGCGTGCGCGGCATCGCGATGAATCCGGTCGATCATCCGCACGGCGGCGGCGAAGCGCGTTCGACGTCCGGACGCCCGCCAACGACGCCATGGGGGCAGATGACGATGGGTAAAAAGACGCGCCGCAATAAGCGCACTGCGAAGATGATCGTCCGCCGCCGAGGTTCGAAGTAATGTCTCGTTCGTTAAAAAAGGGCCCGTACGTTGCCGATCATTTGGTGCAGAAGGTCGAGCGGCTTAACGAGACGCGCGAGCGCCGCGTGATTAAGACCTGGAGCCGCGCTTCAACCATACTTCCCGTGATGGTCGGACACACCATCGGCGTGCACAACGGTAAGACGCATATTCCAATCTACATCACCGAAAACATGGTTGGCCATAAGCTCGGCGAGTTCTCGCCGACGCGCCACTTCCGTGGCCACAGCGGCGAGAAGGCGACGGTCAAGACGTGACCGAGCGCACCCCGCAAGCCGTTGCGCACCTTCGCTTCGTGCGCACGGCTCCGCGTAAGCTTCGGCGCGTCGCCGATGCGATACGAGGAAAGAGCGTCCGTGAGGCGCTGGTGCTGTTGAAATTCGCCGAGGTCTTTGCTGCGGAGCCCATCGAGAAGCTCGTGCGCAGCGCCGTTGCGAACGCCGGCAACAATCACGACATGAATGCCGACGAGCTCTACATTGCGCGGATCACCGTCGACGGCGGACCGGGTGGCCGCTTCACGAAGCGACTCGATCCCCGGGCGCAAGGGCGCGCGGCGTTTAAGCGCAAGCGTCTTTCGCACGTGACGGTGGTCGTAAGCGAAGCGCGCCCGGCTCAAAAGCCGAAGAAGCGTGCCGGTGCGTCGGTCCAGGCGGCGCGCACGACGCGTCGCTCCGCTCCCGACGCGTCGCCCGCGAAGGCGCGGCGAAAGAAAACGAGCACCCGGAAACGCGCGGCAAAGAAGCCGGCTACGACCGAAGCCGCAACGGGCGGCAAGGACGCATAATGGGACAGAAGATACATCCGGTCGGCATGCGCTTGGGGATCACGCGCACCTGGGACAGTCGCTGGTTTGAAAAGAAGCACTACGTCGACTGGCTGCACGAAGACGTTGCGATTCGCAAGTCGTTCGCTCGCTGGATGCGTTCGGCGTCGATCAGCAAGATCGAGATAGAGCGGCGCGCGAATCAAGCGCGCGTCATCGTCAACACCGCCAAGCCCGGCATCATCATCGGCAAGCGTGGCGTCGGCATCGACGACATCCGCAAGAATCTGGAGCAGCTCACCGGCAAGAACGTCGCCGTTAACGTGATGGAGATCCAGCATCCTGAGGTCGATGCCCGGCTCGTCGCTCAGAACATCGTCGATCAGCTCGAAAAACGTATCGCCTTTCGGCGCGCGATGAAACAGGCAATTATGCGCACGATGCGGGCCGGCGCACGTGGTATCAAGGTACAGGTATCCGGGCGTCTGGGCGGGGCCGAAATTGCGCGCACGGAGCACAACGCCGACGGTAAAGTTCCGCTCCACACCCTGCGCGCCGACATTGATTACGCTCAAGTCGAGGCCTTCACGACGTTCGGACGGATCGGCGTAAAAGTCTGGATCTATCGCGGCGAGGTCTTACCCGATCAACCGCGCGGTGACGGAGCGCTCGGACGAAGCGCCGACCGCGGACGCGAACGGCGCGACCGCGGCGGTCGCGGCCGCGGACGCGAGCCGCGCCAGCCGGTCGCAGCGCCGCGTCCTATCGCCGAGCCGTCGGAGAGTGTCGTGGAACCGGTTCCCGCGCCAATTCCCGTTCCCGAGCCAATTCCTGTTCTCGAGCCGATTCCCGCGCCCGTTCCCGAACCGGTGGCCGAATAAAATGCTGACGCCGAAACGCGTCAAGTGGCGCAAAGTGCAGCGCGGACGAATGTCTGGTTCGGCAACTCGCGGCAATGCGCTCAACTTTGGCGACTACGGCTTGCAGGCGATGGAGCCGTGCTGGATGTCCAACCGCCAGATCGAAGCCGCCCGTATAGCCATGACGCGTTACATCAAACGCGGCGGCAAGGTCTGGATCAAAGTTTTTCCCGACAAGCCCGCAACGAAGAAGCCGGCCGAAGTCCGCATGGGTTCCGGCAAGGGTAATCCCGAGTTTTGGGTCGCCGTGGTTCGCCCGGGACGCATTCTCTTCGAGCTGTCGGGCGTCGCGCCGGCCGTGGCGCGTGAAGCGTTGCGGCGCGCCGGGGCAAAGCTTCCAATCAGCACCAAGATCGTCGCGCGCGAGGAGGCATAACGTGCAAAAAAAAGAGCTCGAGGGACTGCGCGATCTTACCGTCAAGGAGTTGGAACAAAAGGCCCGCGACGCGAAAGCGGAGTTGTTCAACTTGCGCTTTGCGCTGCGCACGGGCCACCTGACCGACTTCAGCAAGATT
>DATDIA010000182.1:0-15197 GCA_036521295.1 Candidatus Cybelea sp.
ACGTCGCGGCGGCCGAGAAGAAGGGGATTCCGCGCGCGAAGCTTGGCGGCACGCTTCAGGCGGACATCCTCAAAGAGTACATCGCTCAGAAGGAATGGATTTTCCCCCCGCGACCGCACATGCGCATCATCGTCGACATGATCAAGTTCTGCACTCAAGAGATGCCGAAATGGAACACGATCTCAATCTCCGGCTATCATATTCGTGAGGCCGGCTCGACCGCGGCGCAGGAGCTTGCGTTCACGCTCGCCGACGGCTTTGCGTATGTCGAAGCCTGCACGGCTGCGGGAATGGATGTCGACGAGTTCGCGCCTCGCCTTTCGTTCTTCTTCAACTCGCACATCGACTTCTTCGAAGAGATTGCGAAGTTCCGAGCCGCCCGCCGGATCTACGCGCGGCACATGCGCGAGAAATACGGGGCACGCAATCCTCGCTCGTGGCAGCTTCGGTTCCATACGCAGACGGCGGGTTGCAGCGCCACGGCCCAACAGCCCGAGAACAACATCGTGCGCGTCGCGTACGAGGCGATGGCTGCGGTGCTCGGGGGCACCCAGTCTCTGCACACGAACTCGATGGACGAAGTGTTGGCGTTGCCGACGGAAAAGTCGGTCGAGATTGCATTGCGCACGCAACAGGTGTTGGCTTACGAAACAAACGTGACCAATGTGGTCGATCCCCTCGGCGGCTCTTACTTCGTCGAGGCGCTCACGGACGAAATGGAGCGGCAAGCCGAGGCGTATTTCGCGCAAATCGCCGAGTACGGGGGGATTATCGAAGCGATCGAGGCAGGCTTCTTCCAACGCGAGATCGCCGACGCGAGCTATCGGTACCAACGCTCGATCGAAACCAAGGATCGCATCATCGTCGGCGTCAACGCCTTCGCGCACGATGAGCACGAGGAACGGATCGATCTGTTGAAGATCACCGAGGAAATGGAGCGGGAGCAGGCCGACGCGGTGCGCAGCCTGCGCTCACAGCGCGATGGAAACGCCCTTGCGCGCACGCTCGAGCGTTTGCAGGCAGCCTGCCGCGACCCGAACGACAATCTGATGCCCCATCTCATCGATTGCGTCAATGCCTACTGCACCGAAGGCGAGATCGTCGAGGCCATGGCCGCAGTCTACGGACGATACACGGAACGAGCGGTGCTATGACTCACAAGCACAGCATACGCTGCCGAACCGAGATCGAGCTCCATCGGATGCGGCGCACCCTCGCGCGCGTGGTGCGAAACCTCGAGGAGGCGCTCGATTTGAGCCGCCGCCGCTCCGGATTACCCTCGGCATTAGAAGATGAACGACCGACCGCTGCGCATCGTCATCGCTAAGGCCGGGCTCGATGGCCACGATCGCGGAGCAAAAGTCATCGCGCGAGCCTTGCGCGATGCGGGCATGGAGGTGATCTACACCGGACTCTTCCAAGCGCCCGAACAGATCGTGCAGACCGCGATCCAAGAAGACGCCGACGGGATTGGCCTGTCTATCCTCTCCGGCGCGCACATGACGCTCTTCCCGCTCGTCGTCGAGCAACTGAAGGGCCACGATGCCGCCGATATCGTCTTTTTCGGCGGTGGAACTATTCCGTCCGAAGATGCAAAACGCCTCAAAGAACTGGGCGTACGCGAGATTTTCACTCCGGGCGCGCCGCTACAGGAGATCGTCGACTTCGTCGAACGCGAATGCGGTAAACGGCGAGCGCTGGTCGGTTGAGCGCTGCGGTACGAACACGCATCGCGCCGTCGCCGACCGGCGATCCGCACGTCGGTACGGCCTACGTCGCACTGGTTAACTATTGCTTCGCGCGCCAACACGGCGGCCAGTTCGTCTTGCGCATCGAAGATACCGATCGGGCGCGAAGCACCGCCGAGAGCCAACGTGCCATTCTCGAAGCGCTGCACTGGTGCGGCCTCGATTGGGACGAGGGGCCCGATGTCGGCGGTCCTTACGGGCCCTATCGGCAGAGCGAGCGATCTGCAATCTATCGCGAGTACGCCGATACGTTGCTTGCGAGCGGACACGCTTTCAAATGTTTTTGCACGCCGCAGCGTCTCGAGGAAATGCGCGTCGCTCAGCGCGCCGCCGGCCTCCCGTCGCGCTACGACGGGCTTTGCCGCAGCTACTCGCCGGAAGAGGTCGCGCGGCACGAGTCCCGTGGCGAACCCTACGTTGTACGAATGGTCGTGCCCGACGGGGGCGTCTGCGTCGTCGAAGATTTGCGCCGTGGGCCAATCGAGTTCGATTACGGCAGCGTTGACATGCAGGTGCTCGTGAAATCGGACGGCATGCCGACGTACCATCTCGCCAATGTGATCGACGATCACCTCATGGCGATCACGCACGTCTTTCGCGGTGAAGAATGGGTCTCGAGTGCGCCCAAACACCTCCTGCTCTATTCCTACTTCGGCTGGGAGCCTCCCGAGCTGATGCATCTCCCGCTGCTGCGCAATCCCGATAAGAGCAAATTGAGCAAACGCAAAAATCCGACCGGGATTCTCTTCTATCGAGCGATGGGGTATTTGCCCGAGGCGTTGATCAATTTCTTAGCTCTGCTCGTCAACGCGGCGCGTGAAGGCGAGGACGAGCTCATGGACCTGCCGGCGATCGTGCGGCGATTCGAACCCGAGCACGTCCCAATCAGCGGTCCCGTCTTCGACGTTGCAAAGCTCGATTGGCTCAACGCTCGCTACATTCGCGAGCGTCTCGATGCTGCAACGTTCGTCGAGCGCGTGCGGGAGTGGGCGATTCCTCCAGAGCGTCTGACGCGCCTAGCCGAGCTCTGCGCGCCGCGCATCGAACGGCTAAGCGATCTCGGACCGCTTCTGGCTTTTCTCTTCTCTGGGCGCATCCGGCTGGACCCGCAGGATTTGCAGAGCAAGAAGCTCGACGGCGCGCAGACGCGCCAAGCGCTCGCGCTCGCGCTGAGCGAGCTCGACGGCTTGCCGGCCTGGAACGCTTTCGCGATCGAAACGGCACTCCAACGAGTCGCCGAAACGCTCGAGAAGAAAACGCGCGACCTCGCGCGCCCGTTCTACGTCGCGATCACCGGAAGCCCGACGTCGATTCCGCTCTACGACTCTATGGAGCTGCTTGGCCGCGACCTCGTTCGAGAACGATTGCGCAACGCGCTTGCGCTCGTAACGCCCGAAGCGGTGGCCGTATGATACGCGGGATCGTTCTCGCCGCCGGCAAGGGGACGCGCATGAAGAGCGCGCGTTCGAAGGTACTCCACGAGATTTGTGGGCGGCCGATGCTTTGGTATGTCCTGCGCGCGCTGCGCGGTGCCGGCATCGACGAGATCCTGGTCGTAGTTAACGACGAGCTCGAAGAGCAGATTCACCGGTTCGGCGTCGGCAGCGTTTTGCAGGCGCAGCAACTCGGCACCGGCCACGCGGTCCGCGTCGCGCTCGAACGGCTCGAACCCCGTCGGGGCGGCCAAATCGTCGTCGCCTGCGGCGACATGCCGCTTGTCACGGAAGAAATTTTCCACGATATCATTGGCTCGCTCGGCACGCAGCAGCCAAATGACGCCGTGATGTCGCTCGTCACCGTGAAGATGCCGCTCCCCTCCAGCTTCGGGCGGATCGTACGGCGCGGACCAGTCGTCGAGCGCATCGTGGAGGCGCGCGATGCGAGGCCCGACGAGCTTGCGATCGACGAGATGAACGCAGGAATCTACGCCTTTGATGAGACCGAATTGCGCGATGCCGTAACGAACCTACGCGACGACAACGCCCAATCGGAGTATTATCTCACCGATACGGTCGAGTACTTCGTCAGGGCGGGCAAGCTGGTTCGCCCCATCCTCGCCGCAGACCATCGCCAGGTGTTGGGGATCAACGACCGCGTCGAGCTCGCCCAAGCGCGCAAGGCGATGAACGCGCGACTCTGCGGAGAGCACATGCGCGATGGCGTGACGATCGTCGATCCCGAAACGACCTACCTCGAACCCGAGCTGGAAATCGGCAGCGATTCGGTCATTTATCCCAACACGACGATCGCTCGACTCTCCAAGCTCGGCGAGAACTGCGTCATCGGTCCGAACTGCCGGCTGTCTCATGCGGTTCTCGGCGCGCGCGTGACCGTGCGCGAGAGCGTCGTGATGAACTCCACGATCGCCAGCGACGTTTCGGTGGGACCGTTCGCGCATCTGCGTGGCGACACTCGCGTCGCCGACCACGTTCACATCGGAAACTTCGTGGAGATCAAGAAGTCAAAGCTGGCGCGCGGCGTGAAGGTCAGCCACCTCTCGTATCTCGGCGATGCGACGATCGGCGAACAGACGAACGTCGGCGCCGGCACGATCACGTGTAACTTCGACGGTACGAAGAAGAATTCGACGATCGTCGGGCGCGACGTCGCAATCGGGTCGAACACGTCGCTCGTCGCGCCGGTGACCGTTGGTGACGGAGCCTTGACCGGCGCGGGCTCCGTCATCACCAAAGACGTCGCCAGCGGCGAGCGCGTCGCCGGGAATCCCGCGCGCCCGCTTCCGAAAAAATGAGATGGGTGCTCGCGGTGGCGCTCGGCTTACTGCTCGGCGCCGTCGCAGCAGCGAGCGAGCGTCCTAGCTCGCTCGATCTGCGCGTCGACTCGCTTTCGCGAAGCGCGCTTCTCAGCGAGCCCGCGACGGCGCTCGTCGATCCCGCACGCCAAGCCGCGGCGATTCGGCGCGCTCATTGGACGGTCGTCGGATTCGTGTTGATTCAGCTCTTTGAAGCCGCGGCGCTCTTCTATCTTTGGAACTCGGGCAGCGCGGCCGCGCTGCGCGATCGGCTCCGCCGCCGGTTCTCCCGCGAGTGGGCCGTGCGGTTTTGGTTCGGCGCGATGCTTGCGCTTGTCGCGCGAGTCGCCGCCTTCATTCCATCCTTCTATCTCTATCGCGTCGACCGGACGCTCGATCTTACCTTCGAGCTCACGCGGATCTGGGCGCTGTATTGGATATTCCATACGATCGTAGGCATGATCGTCGCCGGTCTCATTGCGGCGATCGTTCTTTGGCTCGCGTCGCGCACGCATCAGTGGTACGCCTATGCGATCGCCGGCGTTCTCGCCGTAAGCGTCGCCTGGTCGTACCTGAATCCGGTAAGCATTGCACGATTTGCCGGCAGCACGCCGGCTGAGCTCATCTACCTCAACGACTACGTGCGAGGATATGCCGTCCACGGCGATCATCTTTCAATCGCACTCATCGAAGGCGGCATCATTATCGTCTTTGCCGCGCTCGCGGTCGTCATCGCCGACCGCATCCGCTTTCGGCGCGACGACGATCCGCTCTCGCGGCTCGCAATCGTTGGTACGCTCTTGGCGCTCGTCTACCTCGCAGCAGTTCCGGTTCGCAACGCCATCCTGCGCTCCTACGTGCTCGATACCGATGCGTACGCCGTGGCGCTCAGCGACGATCGGGCGGCGGCCGTTCGTGCGCTCGTACGCGCCGGCGATCAGCGAATGGAAGAAGTCTGCCCGGAGCTAACCGCGATGCTCTTTCTCTACACGGCCCCGGGGATTGGAGCGCGGGTCGCCGCGATCAACCACATTCCGAGCGGTTGTCCGTAAGCAGAAGCCGCGAAGAGGGCCCGCCGAAGCGAGCCCTCTTTATGCCGTTATTGCGCAGACGCAGGCAGATGTGGACGAGGTGGTCGTCTCGGATGGTACGCGGGGAATCGTTCGTCGGACGAACCCGCAAGCTGCGCGACCACGCGGTAGTCGAAATAGATTGAGGAACGTCCGTGCTCAGCCTCGCGAACGATGAAGCCGCCTTGGTACTTCGCGGCGACATAGAGCCCGCGCGTGTCCCCGTCGGGTGTAAGGAAAACCTGATAGCCCTTGCCGGTATCGAGCGTGCTCGCGAAGTCCGGCTCGAGATGAACGACGCCGACGCCACCGGTTAGCCGTGCGGTTCCCGTATCTTCGATCGTTGCACGTGGCGCAAGCGGCACGCTGGCCCGCACCAGGGCGCCGCCACGCTTACGAACGCTCGTCGAAAATCCTCCGAAGGCAGTAACGGATCCGTCGAAAACGCCGTTCCCGGAAGCATCGACGCTAAAGGATCCCGAGGTCGAGCCGGCACCAAACGTGTAGATTGGGAAGCTGCTAGGATCGTCGACCTGGGAGGTAAGGCCGTATGAGAAGGTGTTGCAGCAGCGCGGGTTAAGCGCTGAAATCGCAATACCAGCACCTACGCCGTAAACCCCCACGCCGTCGGAAACGGTGGTGGAGAAGCCCTCGACGCCCGTCCCTCCTGAACCGGTACTCTTGCCCTCGACGCCAAAGCTGTTAAACCCGAATCCCGCGCCGAAAATTGCTGCGGTGCCGCTCTTGGCCTTGGTGGCACTGGTGCCTTTGATGGCGCCGCCCTTCCCGAAGTTCGATTCGGTCAGGCAGTAAGCACTCGAGGTGCAACTTGCGTCGGGCTGGATCGCGAGCGCGCTCGCTCCGGAAACGACGCCAGCGCTCGACAGCGCCAAGCTCGTCCCCAGTAAGACGACGCCCGCGCCGGTAACGATCACGCTTTTTGAAGTCAGTCGCATATGTCGCTCCTTGTCGTAGTGAAAGTCTGATACTCACGAGAGTAAGGACCGTGCTAACGCGCTCCTGTTACCCGCTATTTTGTCGTGCAGAATGCGTACCTACGAATTTGAAGCCCTCTTCAGGATTCTTTTCAAGCCAAGATCGCCGGATTGATTGAAGTGCGCCCGCGTCGCGTCGTCCGTAAAGAGCAGCGACGACCGCGCAGAGCGGTGAGGCTACGGTCCCAAACATACCCTGAGCCTTCTTGCAGGTCTTGTCAAGATCTCGTAGGTCCCGCCCTATCACCGTATTCTTGGGCCGCGCCGACGCACGCGACGGCACGTCGCTACGCTCAACAATTCTCAGAATGGATGCGTAACGTGCCGGCTTAAGCCGGCGGTGGGGCCAGCTCCCAAGTATTAACCAGTTGCATCGCGGGTTCGATTCCCGCTTCGATCCAACGCTCGACGCCGTCGGCCGCTGCGGCCACGATATCGGGCAACGCGCGGCGTTCGTCATCGCGAAACGGGCTTAAGACGTGATCGACGCTGTCGTACTCCGGGCGGCCGAGCCCAATGCGAATGCGCGGAAACTCTTCGCCGGTCGTTGCGATGATCGAGCGCAAACCGTTATGGCCGCCGTGGCCGCCGCCGGGTCGCATCCGAAGCTTTCCAAACGGAAGATCCATGTCGTCGCTGACCACGAGGACGCCTGACGGCGGCGTCCGGTACCATGCTGAAATCAAGCGTACGGGCGTGCCGGAAAGGTTCATGAAGGTGAGGGGTTTGACGAACACGATGCCGCGGGCGGCATCCTGCGCCTGCTGAGCGCCGTCTTTTTTCCTCCACGCCGTGATGCCGTGGCGTCGCGCGACTTCGTCAATCACCATGAAGCCGACGTTGTGGCGCGTTGCAGCGTACTCTGCACCAGGATTGCCCAAACCGACGACGAGCCGCCGAGTCACGCTTCGATTGAGCCTGCCTTGAGCGGAGTCGAAGCGCCTGCCCTGAGCGGAGTCGAAGCGCTTGCCCTGAGCGGAGTCGAAGGGGTCTGCCAGCTATTGCGCCTCGGTGGCGGGCGGCTCGGCCTCGCCGATCACTTCCGGCTCGGGCGCCGCTTCGGTGGGGGCCGCAGCCTCTTCGAGCTCGCGCGCGGTGCGCGACGCTTCGATCGCGACGACGATCGTCTCGGGAGCCGTGAGCAATCGAAAGCCCTCGGGCAGCACGATGTCGCCGGCGGAAATGTGATCGTGAATGCCCAACGCCGTGACGTCGACCTCGAGGTTCTCCGGGATACGGCTTGCCGGTCCTTCGACCTCCAGCTCGTGGGTGATCACATCCATGACGGCGCCGCTGTTTCGAACGCCCTCCGCAACCCCGACGGTTACGATCGCGAGCCGCGCGTCGATCGTTTCGTCGGCCGAAACCCGCTGAAGGTCCGCGTGTATGACGCGGCGCGAGACGGGATGGCGTTGAATCTCGCGCACCAGCGCGGTTTGCCGTTTGCGGCCGCCGTCGGTGAGCGTCAGAATCGCGTTGCGGCCGGCGCGATGGACCACCTCTTCGAAGGCCCGCGCGTCGACGGCGATGTGCTCGGCGAACGCGCCGTGCCCATAGAGCACCGCGGGAACCTTGCCGGCCGCTCGCAGTGCTTGTGCACCGGTAGTGCCGAGCTTCTCGCGGTGCTCGACGGAAAGATCGAACTCTTTACTGGCCACGGCTTCCTTTATAAACGAACGCGCTAGAGGACCGCAACGGCTTCCGCCGGCGGCGCCAGGAGATCGCCGGCCGGCTCGTCGCCGGCGAAGAGTTCCGAGACCGAACGATTGGTGGTTATACGTGCGATGGCGTCGGCAAAAATCTGCGCGATCGAAAGCTGGATGAACTTCGGATGCTTCGCGCCGTCCTCGAACGGAACCGTGTTGGTGAAGAGCACCTTCTCGATCGCGGATTGTTCGAGCACTTGGACCGCTTCGCCGGCAAAGATGCCGTGCGATGCGACCGTGTAGACTCGCGTTGCCCCTCGCGCTTTGATCGCCTCTGCCGCCTTGGCGAGCGTTCCCCCCGTCGAGATCATGTCGTCTACGACGACCGCCACGCGTCCATCGACTTCGCCGACGATATCGGTAACTTCCGCAACGTCGGGTTCGGGACGACGCTTAAAGACAATCGCAAGCGAGCTATTGAGCCGCTTCGCAAAGATCTCCGCGCGATGAACGCCGCCGGCGTCCGGCGACACGACGACGATTTTGTCGTCGCAGAGACCTTCTTTCTTGAGATAGTTGCAGAGCACCGGCATCGCCATCAGGTTGTCGACCGGAATGTCGAAGAAGCCTTGAATCTGCGCGGCGTGGAGATCCATGGTGACGATGCGACGCGCGCCGGCGACTTTGAGCAGGTTTGCAATAACCTTGGCAGAGATTGGCTCGCGCCCTTTGGTCTTCTTATCCTGTTTGGCATACCCGTAGTAGGGAATCACCGCGGTGATGCGCGCGGCGGAGGCTCGACGCAGCGCGTCGATCATGAGCAACAACTCCATCACCGCGTCGTTCACGCCTTTACCGTTGGGCGCTCGGCAGATCGATTGCACGACGAAGACTTCGGAGCCGCGGACGTTTTCGCCGATTTCAACTCGGGTCTCTTCGTTTCTAAACTCCGAAACGAGCGCCTTGCCAACGTGGAGGCGCAGACGCTTGGCAATCTCTTCCGCCAATTGTGGATTAGAGTTTCCACAGAAGAGAAGCGGCTGTTGGGTCATCGCTAGGAGGTCGTTCGCCACTGAATCGTTCGGCCCTCGGGGGCTGTTTGGAGGAAGGCAATGGCACAAGAGTTCGAGCTCGTCTCCCCCTTTGCGCTGGCCGGCGATCAACCCAAAGCGACGGAATCGTTGGCTCGAGGCGTGCTGCGGGGCGACCGCGCTCAGACGTTGCTCGGCGTTACCGGTAGCGGCAAAACGATGGCCATGGCGCGGACGATCGAGCTCGTCCATAAGCCGACGCTCGTGCTCTGTCATAATAAGACACTCGCCGCCCAGCTCTGCGCCGAGTTCCGGGAGTTTTTTCCGAAGAACGCCGTCGAGTACTTCGTCTCGTACTTCGACTATTATCAGCCCGAAGCGTACGTGCCGTCGACCGACACGTATATAGAGAAGGACAGTTCTATCAACGACGAGATCGAGCGATTGCGTCATTCCGCGACGCAGTCGCTGCTGACGCGCCGCGATACGCTCATCGTTGCATCGGTCTCCTGCATCTTCGGTTTGGGCTCGCCCTCCGACTACATGGAGATGTCGGTGCGGGTGCATGTCGGCGACGAGCTCGACCGCGACGTCTTTCTGCGCAAGCTCGTCGACATGCAGTACCGGCGCAACGATTTGAATCTTGTGCGCGGAACCTTCCGAGTGCGCGGCGACACGCTCGAATTCGTCGGGGTCGATGAAGAGCTCGTCCATCGCATCGAGTTCTTTGGCGACCAGATCGAGGCCATCAACGTCGTCAACATGCTGACCGGCGAGTACCTCGAGCGCAAAGACGAGCTCATGATCTTCCCGGCCAAGCATTTCATCACGCCGGAGGAGAAGCTGCGCCGCGCGATCATCTCGATCGATGTGGAACTCGAGGAGCGTCTCGCTTATTTCAAGCGCCATGGGAAGCTGCTCGAGGCCCAGCGTTTGGAAATGCGGACTCGCTACGATCTCGACATGCTCCGTGAAGTCGGCTACTGCAACGGCATAGAAAACTATTCGCGCCATCTCACCGGACGCGAGCCCGGCTCAACGCCGTGGTGTCTCATCGACTTCTTCCCAAAAGACTGGCTACTCTTCGTGGACGAGTCGCACGTGACGCTCCCGCAAGTCCACGGTATGTACGCGGGCGACCGCTCGCGCAAGGAGGTCCTCGTCGAGCACGGTTTTCGCCTTCCCAGCGCGCTGGACAATCGTCCGCTGACCTACGACGAATTCGACGAACACATCGCGCAGGTGGTCTACGTCTCCGCGACGCCGGGGACGTACGAAACCGGTCGCAGCTCGGAGGTCGTCGAGATGATCATTCGTCCCACGGGATTGGTCGATCCCGAAGTCGAGGTACGTCCGACGCGCAATCAGGTAGACGACCTCATGGAAGAGATCGCGCAGCGCGCCGCTCGTAAGGAGCGCGTTCTCGTGACGACGCTCACCAAGAAGATGGCCGAGGACCTTACCGACTTTTTACTTGAGAACGGACTGCGCGTCCGCTATCTGCATAGCGAGATCGACACGTTGGAGCGCGTCGCGATTCTGCGGGATCTGCGGGCGGGCGTCTTCGACGTCTTGGTTGGGATCAATCTCCTGCGCGAAGGTCTCGACCTGCCCGAAGTCTCGCTTGTCGGCATCCTCGATGCCGACAAAGAAGGATACCTGCGCAGCGGGACGTCGTTGATCCAAACGATTGGGCGCGCCTCGCGCAACGTCGAGGGCAAAGTAATCATGTACGCCGACGTCGTTACCGAATCGATGGCGCGCGCCATTGGCGAAACGCGCCGCCGCCGCGAGATGCAGCTCGGATACAACCTCGAGCACGGCATCGAGCCAAAATCCGTGCGCAAGGAGATTCACGACATCCTCAGCATGGTTGGGGCAACGCAGGAAAATGCGGCCAAGCTAAAGCTGGAGCGGCTTCCCCGCGACGTCGCGACGAAGATGGCCCGCGATCTCGAGCGCAAGATGCGCGACGCCGCGGCCGGCCTCGAGTTCGAGAAGGCAGCGGCCCTGCGCGACGAGCTAATCGAGCTGCGCAAGCAGATCGGCGGCAACGAGAGCATTCTCTTCGGAGGGAAAGCCCCCAAGATCTTCGACAAGGCTCTGGCCGAACTCGTCGAATCCTAGGCGCCCGTGGGAATCTTTGCGCCCGTGGGCGTTTTGACGCGCACGATCGTCAACGTCACCGGACTCATCGCCGAGGTGCTCGTCGTCGCGGCGGTCGTGGCCTGCTTCGTCGTCATTCATGCCTTTTTGCAGCGCCGCCTCAAGACCGAAGTGCTGATGCGTCACAACGACGTCGCGGGCTATCTCTTCTCAGCCGTCGGCGTGCTCTACGCGGTGGTGCTCGGCTTCGTCGTGGTGGTCGTCTGGCAGAAGTACGGTACCACCGTCGACAACGTCGAAGCCGAGGCCAATGCAACCGGCGATCTCTATCACGTCGTGGATGGTTTCGACGAGCCGGCACGCTCTCGGATCCGCGCCGGCCTCCGAAACTACGCTGCGACGGTCGTTCGAATCGAGTGGCCCGCTTTGGAGCGCGATCAAGAGGTTCCCGAAACAGGCATGCACATACTCGAAGGTGTTTCCTATGCCGTTAACACCTACGCGCCGGCCAACGCAAAGCAGATTTCCGCGCAGCAGGCGGCGATCGTCGACGAGCAGAGACTTCTCGATGCGAGGCGCGCGCGGCTCGTCCAGGCGGTGCCCGCCGTGCCGTCTATCCTTTGGTTCGCGCTCGTTGTGGGAGCGCTCTCGATGGTTGCGTTCTGTTACATCTTCGGAGTAGAGAACCGTCCCGCGCAACTCGTCATGACCGCCATCTTAGTGGGCTTCATTGGGATACTTTTCATCGTAATCAACGAGTTCTCGACGCCCTTCTCGGGGTCGGTCTTCATCTCAGCGGACGGTTGGGTATACCTTCTGCAGCGTCTGCCGGATATTCACTAGAAGGTAACGCAAAGGAGTCTACGTATGTTCCGTATTTTTGTCGGCTTGTTTGCCTTGACGCTTTGGGCGAGCGTCACCCTCTGCGCATCCGCGCAAGAGCCGCCCCCGCCCGAGGGAGCGCCGCAAGCGGCCGATCCCTACGCGCCGAATGCAACGGCGACGCCGGCGCCGAATCCGGCGATGCTCGCGCGCGCCAAAACCGTCTTTACGCAACTTCAGGCAGGCAAAATCGACCGCTCGCAGCTAGTGACTGATGCCAATGCCAACTTCACCAATGCGACCGTTGCCAACGCGCAGAAGATGGTTGGAAGTCTCGGCAAGCCCGTGAGTTTCGTCCAGCAACAGGCTACGACACAAGGCAGCGTTTCGGCGGCAATCTACGTGGTGACTTTCAAGAACGGCCAGAAAGTCGATTTCCTTTTCGCGCTCGACAGTCAAGGGAAGATTGCCGGCCTGAGCCTCAGCTCACCCCGCTAAATGCGCCGACTCGATGTCGTCCTTTTCGATTTGGACGATACGCTGCACGACGACACCAATGCCTATCACAACGCCGCCGAGGAGGTTGCGCGCGAAGTCGCCGCCGAGCACGGTATCGACGCGCTGGCGCTCAAAGCCGCGTACATTGCCGAGGCAGAGGGTTTTTGGACCCGGCTATCCGTCGGCGACCTTAAAGTGAAGTTGGCCAGCATTCGCGCCAGCATGTGGCAGACGGCATTGGAGAGCGTCGGCGTGGGCCACGATCCCGAGCTTGCACAGCGCAGTGCGGAGCGTTATGACGAGTATCGCGTGAAGTACTTCACTCTTTTTCCCGGTGCGATAGATCTCTTGCGCTCGCTGCGGGCGCGGGGCATGAAACTCGGTATCGTGACGAATGGCCTGTCAGAAACCCACCGAAATAAGATTGCAGTGCTGCAGATTAGCGAGTACTTCGACGCGATATTTCTGGCCGATGAGGTGGGAATGGTGAAGCCCGATCCACTCCTCTTTGCGCACGCTTGCCGCACTCTCGGCGCTGCCTCCGCCCACGGCGCGATGGTAGGCGATCGGTACGAGCGGGACATTGCCGGAGCGTTGGCGGCGGGGCTTTTTACAGTTTGGCTCAACGTCCGCGGCGAGGAGCTGCCGCCCGGTGCCGCGCCTCCCGATGCGACCTGCAGCTCGATTGCGCAAGCCGCCCGCATACTTCTCGAGCCTGCCGGGGTCTCTTAGTTGACGTGTCGCTAGATTCGATCGTTATCAAGGGCGCGCGCGAGCATAACCTCAAGAACATCGACCTGGTTTTGCCGCGAAACCGGCTGATCGTCGTAACCGGCCTCTCGGGTTCCGGCAAATCGTCGCTTGCCTTCGATACCATCTACGCCGAAGGGCAGCGCCGCTACGTTGAGTCGCTCTCTTCGTACGCGCGCCAATTTCTCGGACAGATGGAGAAGCCGGACGTAGATTACATCGAGGGCCTTTCACCCGCGATCTCGATCGATCAAAAGTCGACCTCCCGCAATCCGCGTTCGACGGTCGGTACGGTAACCGAAGTCTACGATTACCTGCGGCTGCTCTTTGCGCGCGTCGGCACGCCGCACTGCTATCGCTGCGGGCGCGAGATCAGCACGCAATCCAGCGAGCAGATCGTCGATTCGATCGCCGAGCTGCCGGAGGGCACGCGCATCGTGCTGCTCGCGCCGCTCGTGCGCGGCCGCAAAGGCGAGTATGCAAAGCTTTTTGAGGAGATTGCTAAGGAGGGGTTCACCCGCGTACGCGTCGACGGTGAGACGAAGGAGCTTCGGGATAAGATCCCGCTCGACAAAAAGCGCAAGCACACGATCGAGGTTGTCGTCGATAGGCTCGTAATGAAACCCGAGATTCGCAAGCGGCTCGCCGATTCGGTCGAAACGACGCTGCGGCTTTCCAGCGGCATCGTGACCGTGGTTTTGTCCACTTCCGGCGGAGATCCCGAGCGAAGTCGAGGGACTCAGGGTGATAAAACCGAGCTGACCTTTAGCGAGGCCTTTGCCTGCGTCTACTGCGGTCTCTCCTTCGAGGAGCTCGCGCCGCGATTGTTCTCATTTAACTCGCCGTACGGCGCGTGTCCCGCCTGCAGCGGGCTCGGTGAGAAGATTGAGATCGATCCGTGGAAAGTAATTCCGGATCGCAGCAAGTCGATTGCGGAGGGAGCGATCGTGCCGTGGAGCCGTAACATGGGCAGCGGCCGCTACCCGTCGATGAATCCCTATTACATGCAGCAGCTCGAACGAGTCCTTCGGCGTTACCGGGTGAAGACGACCACACCCATCGAGCAGCTCTCCGATGAGGTGCTCGACCTCATCCTCTATGGAACGGACCGCGAGCAGACGTTCGAGTACACGTCGCGCGGCGGAAAGACCTGGGAGTATCGCGCCTCCTTCGAAGGCGTCGTCAACAACTTGCAGCGGCGTTACGGCGAGACGTCGAGCGAATACGTTAAAGAAGAGATCGAGAAGTTCATGTCGGCCTCGACGTGCCCGGTCTGCAACGGGGCACGTCTAAAACCCGAGGCGTTGGCAGTCACGCTCGGCGGCCGGAACGTCGATGACCTGACGCGCATGTCGATCGAGCAGCTCGAGCTCTTCTTTCGCGACCTGACGCTGACGGCGCGTCAGGATCAGATCGCGCATCAAATCGTCAAGGAGATCCGCGCTCGACTGGGCTTCTTGACCAATGTAGGCTTGAACTATCTCACGCTCGCGCGCTCGGCGACGACGCTCGCCGGCGGCGAGTCGCAGCGCATTCGGCTCGCGACGCAGATTGGAAGCGCCTTGGTCGGCGTCCTCTACATCCTCGACGAACCGTCGATCGGCTTGCACCAGCGCGACAACGATCGGCTGCTGGCGACGCTGCGCACGCTGCGCGACCTCGGCAACACGCTGATCGTCATCGAGCACGACGAGGATACGATGCGCACGGCCGACGTCGTAGTGGACATCGGCCCGGGTGCCGGGGCCGAGGGCGGCGAGATCCTCACGTCCGGAACGC
>DATDIA010000183.1:0-11792 GCA_036521295.1 Candidatus Cybelea sp.
GTCGCGCGCAAGCGGTAGCCGTCGATCGTTCCACCGAGTAGGGCCGCGGCACCGCTACCGACGGTCGCCCACGCGGCGTCGAGCGGGCCGGACGACGCGCCCTGCAGCGTGAGGTGAGCGCGCGCGCTTGCATTTCGTGCATCGAACTGAGCCGCGCCTGAAATCGCGAGATCGTTCGTCCAACGGATGCCGGAAAGCGTCGCGCGATCCATCGCATTCGTCGGCGATGCCGAGTACGATCCGCCGCGCAATCCCGAGCCCGTGCTCAACCCGAACTCATAGGATCGCGCGAGGACGTCCGCTGCGGCAAGGACTGCAGCCGCACCAGCTCTCAGTTCTGGCGCCGGCGCACGATTTCCGGAAGCCGGACTAGCCGGCTCGACCCCGTCGAGCGTGCGCGAAAACGCCGGTACGAGGTGGAGTGCGGGGACGTGCGAGAAGCATTGAGCGTTGACTCGTTCCGTCTGCTCGAACCGGCGGACGATCTCCGACGCGCAGCCGTAGAAATCGTCGAGTGCCGTGACGTGACCGGTGTTCGCGACGATGACGTGCGTGGCGCGAGGGAAAAGTTGAGCGGCTTGTGTTCCTTCGGACGGGGTTGTGATCGTATCGAGATCGCCATTGAGCACGAGCACCGGAACGTTTGGGAAGCGCGTACCGGGTGGCACTGGCCGGCCGGCCGGATGCTGTTTTGATGCGACCGGCCACGTCGTGCAGAGCGGCAGATATGCATAGTCGATCGGTATCCCAAGGAATTCGTTCAAAGTAAATGGCGCATAGAGCATCGGATTGTTGGCCTGTTTGCGTTCGAGTGCCTCATGCCAGGCTCGAATTCGCTGCGGCGGCTGGAGGCGCATGTTGTAGGCTTGTGGATTGTCAGAACAGCTGGCAGCCACAAAGAGCCCCTGGCTATACGAGCGTGCTCGGCCACCCGCGCCTTCCTCTTCCGAGTACGCTTCGTCAACGAGTCGTTCGAGCGGCTCCGCATCACGCGAGTCGAGATACGCGCGGGCAGCGGCGTCGAGGTCTCGAAACGCGAGCGGATCGAGGCCCGCAGAATCCATGACGAACGCGACTCCCGTCGAGGTTATGCGGCCGCGATCGGCACGCAGTTTTGCGAGCAAACGTTCGATCCGATCGAGTGATGAGCCGCGCGGGCGGCCGCAGACCGGCGAGCGCGCGCAAACCGCGTTGAAGGCATAGCGCAGCTCGGGGCCCGTGCTCGGATACCACGGACTGCCGCCGGTTACCTGATAAGCGCCGTCGAGAACGATCGATCGAACGCGGTCGGGATGGCGCCCCGCAAACGCTTGTACGAAAAACGAGCCGTACGAATCGCCGTAGACGTCAACCTTTGGGATTCGCAGCGCCGACAGAACGGCGGCTAAGTCGTCTGCGGTGATTGCCGTTCCGTACAAATCCGACGTGCGGCCAAGCTCGTTTCCGCAGTGCGTAACGTATCGAAGCTCCATGAGATGAGCGCGTTGCAGGGGCTGGCAAACGATCGCGTGGGATCGACCCGTTCCGCGGTTATCGACGAGCAGCATATTGCGCGTCAGCAGCAACGGGGCGTAGAGCGCGTGGTACAAAGACCTGGAGCCGATCGAGGGATAGCCGGGACCACCCTCAACGGCGACGATCGTTCCGCCGGCTCGCACGGAATGATTTCCGCGCGGTAGCCAGGCGATCGCAATATCGATCTTGCCGGGGACGCGGCCGGCCGGGTCGAGAGCAACCGGGACGGCGCCACAGTAATACTCGCCGTTGAGGCAACGATGAAGTACGATCGAGCCCAGTCGCAGAGCCGGGGACGGTTTACTCGTCGGATTTGTCGCGAGCTGCGGTGCAAGCCGCATCGCCGTACATCCGGCTGTGACTGCGATCGCAAGCATCATGGAAAATCTCAAGCTGCTCGTGTCGCGCATTCGTGTAGGGGTTACAAGTCTGCTTTACGGCCGTGACGAGTGGCGATGCCGATTGCGAGCAGCGGCAAATCACCCTCTGGGAGCAGGCCCGTCGGTTTCCCGTCGATCTTATGAATCCCGGCGTAGAGCGAGAACTCGACAAGCGCCGGAAGCGTTAGGTTCGGAAGCGATTTTTTGCCTAACCACTCCCATTCGTGCGCGACGCTGCGATCGGCGAAAAGCGCGGCTGCATAACCGCATGCGTCGATGCGCGACCGCTCGTCGGGCTCGCGGTAACGGACGTAACCATCGAGGATATAGATCGGTGCGAACGTCTGCAGGTACGCGAGGATCGGTGCGACGAGCACCGCCGCGAAATACCCCGCGAACGCAATCGCACCCAAACCAAATATCCATGCGATCTTGATGAGCGTCGCGTCCGCCGGTACGTGATGCGCGCGGTAGATGATGCCCCACGTGAGCACGCCCATGAACAGCGTGCCGAGCAACGGCTCGACGGCAAGCGCGAAGCGCCCGGTCAGCCCCCGCCAGACGATTGCGCGCTCCGCACGAGTCCAGCGCCGCCGCGCCAGCGCGCGCCAGGGCAGATCCGATGCGCTCACGTTCACGCGATCGCTCCTTGCGCAAAGGGCGCGGCGCGATCGACGATGGCGCGCAGCGCGGTGCCGATTGGAAGAGTGCCCAGGGTGCGACAGGATGCGCGGTCGAGCCGGCTTGCCAGGAAGGCGTCGGCGACGCTCGAGGGCGCGTGCTGAACGAGCAGCGCCGCTTGCCAGAGTTGCGCCATGCGCTCGCTCACCTCGCGACCCTGCGCTTCACGCAGGCCTGGGTCGCGGAGCTCTCGCTCCAGTCGTTGCGACTCGCGTTCGACAAGCGGCTCGGCGCGGGCGGGTTCGATCTGTTCCCGCCAAGCCGCGAACGATTCGGGCTGCTTGCGAAGAATTCGTAAAACGTCCAACGCATTGATGTTACCCGACCCTTCCCAAATCGCGTTCAACGGTGCTTCCCGATAGAGACGCGGCATGATCGATTCTTCGACGTAGCCGTTTCCCCCCAGACATTCGAGCGCTTCGCCGACTGCAGCCGGCGCCCGCTTGCAGACGTAATACTTGGCGAGCGCCGTTCCGATGCGTTTGAGGGCGGCTGCCTGCCGATCGTGCTGCGAATCGTCAATGGCGCGAGCGACGCGCAGGCAGAGCGCAGTCGCCGCTTCGGACTCGAGCGCGAGATCGGCGAGCACGTTTTGCATGAGCGGCTGCTCGATCAAGAACGCCCCGAAGGCGCGGCGATGCGCGGCGTGATGAATCGCGGCTACGAGCGCCGCGCGCACGAGCGCCGCCGATCCGATTGCGCAATCCATCCGCGTCGAGTTGACCATCTCGACGATTCGCGCGATCCCCTCGCCTTCTTCACCGATCATCCAACCGTGCGTTTCTTCGAGCTCGACTTCGGCGGAGGCGTTGCTGCGATTGCCAAGTTTGTTCTTGAGGCGGACGATTGCAAACGGATTGCGAGTTCCGTCGGTCAGCACGCGCGGCACGAGAAAACACGAAAGGCCTTGGGCAGTTTGCGCGAGCACGAGGAACGCATCGCTCATGGGTGCGCTGCAGAACCACTTGTGTCCGGCCAGGAGATATTCTTGAGCGGGTCCGCTTCGCGCGACCGGCACCGCGCGGGTTTGATTTGAACGCACGTCGGAGCCGCCTTGCTTCTCCGTCATGCCCATTCCGCAGAGCGCTGAAGATTTCTGCGCGACGGGAACCAGCCGCGGATCGTACTCGTGGGAGGTAAGCGGCGCGAGCCACAGCGTGGCGAGTTCCGGCTGAGTGCGCACCACCGGCACAGCCGCGTAGGTCATCGAGATCGGGCAGCCATGACCGGATTCGACTTGTCCCCACACGTAAAATTTCGCAGCGCGTCGCACGTGCGAATGAGCAGAACGATCCTGCCACGCCGTTCCGGCAAGCCCCGCCTGCATCGCGTGATGCATCAGAGTATGCCATGCCGGATGAAAGCGTACTTCGTCGACCCGATGGCCGAATTGGTCGTGCGTGCGAAGTTCGGGCGGATTCTCGTTGGCGTCGAATCCAAGCGCGATCGTTTCCGCGCTGCCGGCGAGCTCGCCGAGCGATGCGAGCTCTTGCGTTTCACCCACCGGAGCTTCGCGATTGAGTGCATCAACCAGCGCGCGATCGGAAGTGAAGACGTTGTAATTCTCTAGAAGCGGCGGCTGGTTTTCAACGCAATGGGTCGGCATACTACGTGACCTTAATCGACGAACCCTCAGAGCGCTCCCGCTGCCGCCTCGGTAATCGGGCGTCTTCGTTCGTCGCGTTGTGATTTCAGGGTCGCCGCAAGAAGCAATGCGATAAATGCAACTCCGCAGAATGCTAGGTAAGCCTGGCGGTACCCAGCGATTTCGTTCTGCGCGGCCCCGAATATCCCACCGGCGAGCGAGCTTCCGACGATTTGGCCCACGATGAGCGCTTGACTCAAAAGTCCCACCGCCGTCGCGCGCGCGCGCCCCGGCGTTTCGTTCGTGACGATGTAGCGGGTCGGCGCGCCGAGCAGCGCACCAAAACCCGCGCCCGCTACGATCATTGCGAGCAGCGCGAGGAGCAGCGATTGAAATCCGAGCGCAAAGATCGCCAGACCGAGCTCGGTGAAGATTGCACCAATCAGCAGCACGTTTCGGCTACCAGTTCGGTCGAGCGCTCGCCCCGCTGCGGGAATCACCGCCACAAACGTCAACGCGCCGAGCGAAGCGATGAAGCCGGCAGCGGCGTACGATAGACCTTGGGCCCCCACGAGAACCGTGGGAATAAAAAAGAGCGACCCCTCCAACACGCCGATGACGATCTCGAGTGCGTACGTCTTGAGAAGCTGCGGCGCTCGCAGCAGCTCGAGCGGTACGATCGGATCGCTCGCGGCGCTCTCCCAAACGACAAAACAGGCAAGGATGACGATTCCCAGCAAGCCGATGAACGGACGCATCGCAATGAGCCCATCCATCAATGCCAGCAGTCCGACGCAGAGCAGTACGAGCCCGCCGAGGTCGAACGCTCCGCGTCGGCGCGGTGCTTCGGTTGGCACGTCGACGAGCGCTAGCGCGAAGACGATTGCCGCCAGCGGAAGGTTCGGAGCGAAGATCCATCGCCAGGAGACGAAATGCGTAATGAGGCCGCCGATACTGGGACCGATTACCGCTGCGAGCCCCCAGGTCGCCGCGACGATTCCGAGCGCCGCACCCCGGCGCCCTGCCGGGACGACGTCGCCGATCGTCGCGGTTGCGACGGGGAAGATGCCCCCGGCTCCCAGCGCCTGGAGCGCGCGCGCGGCCAATAAAACGGCGTAGCTCGGAGCCGCAATCGCCACGATGCTACCCGCGGCGAAGAGCGCAATGCAGGCAAGATAAACCGGGCGGCGTCCGTAGCGATCGGCGAGCGTGCTCGAGAGCGCGATCGAGAGGACGGTAACGAGCAAATACAGCGTGAAGACCCATGCCAGCTCACCCACCTGCACGCCGAAATCGCGTCCGATCGCGGGCAGCGCGGGCGAAAGCACGCTGAGATCGAGCGCTCCGACGAAGACGCCGAGCGAAAGCGTCCAGAGCAAACGCCTCATGAGATTATTCGGTCGATCACCATCGCGGCGCACATGAGCGCGAGGTAGAGCAGCGAGTAGCTGAAGAGCTTACGCGCTTGCAGCGTGCTCGTCTGCTCGCGCCACGTTCGCACGGCATCGAGTACGAAGACGCCGCCCAGCACGGCCGCGGCGGCAAAATAAAACGCGCCCATGACGTGCAGCGGATAGAGCGCCAGCGAGGCGGCGACGAGCAGGATGCTATAGTACACGATCTCGCGCTTTGTGCGTTCGCGTCCGCACACATTGGGAAGCATCGGGATCTTTGCCTTGCCGTACTCGGTTTCGGTCATCAGCGCGAGCGACCAGAAGTGGGGCGGCGTCCATAGAAAAATCAGTGCGAAGAGTCCTAGGGCCGGGCCGCCGATGGAGTGCGTCACGGCGGCCCATCCGACGAGCGGCGGCACCGAGCCGGCTGCCCCGCCCACGACGATGTTGAGCGGCGTCACGCGCTTGAGCCAGATGGTGTAGACGACGACGTAGTACAGGTTTCCGGCCAGCGAAAGCCAGGCCGCTAGCGGATCGACCAGAACGTAGAAAACGGCAAACGAGACGCCACCGGTTATGAGAGCGTACAGGGTCGCGTTTCGCGTCGAGATCCGGCCCTGTGGAATCGGACGCGTCTGCGTGCGCTTCATGACGCGATCGATGTCAGCGTCCCACACGCAGTTAAACGCACCGGCCGAGGCCGCGGCAAGCGCCCCGCCTAAGAGCGTCCAGAAAAGGAGCGGCAACGGAGGCACTCCGCGCGCGGCCATGACCATCGACGCCGCGGTGGTGATCAACAATAACGCGATGATTCGTGGTTTCGATAGCTCGTAGTAGTCGCGCAGCGGCGCTATCGTCGTCATCGCGGCGGGCTCTCTTCTGCAAGAGGAAGGGCGTGCGAATGCGGCGCCGCGTCGAGCATCGAGAACGCTGCGGAAACGAAGAACGACAAGAAGACGAGTGCCGCGTTTACGGCGTGCGCTTCCCGCAGATTCGTAGGAAGCCGCAAGACGACATTGAGTAAGCCGAGCAGCACTTGAATTGCAACGAGCGTTGTTCCGAGAAGAACTGCCGCGCGAACCCGGATCGATGCCGTACGAGCCCACGCTAGAGCCAGCGCTCCAGCAGCGCATATGAGCGTGGTGGCGGCGAAGAATCGATGAAGCATCTGCACCGATTCGCCCGAAGTGTAAACCACGACGTTGCCTGCACATCCGGGAATCGAGAGGCAGGCAAGGCCCGCACCGCTCGAACTGACATATGCGCCCACGCACATGGTTACGAAAGCGGTAGCGGCCGTTAGGCCGAGAACGAACGTCAGCAGATGAGAACCGCGCGATGCGTCGCGCGGCGGATTCGCAGCGTCTGAAGCTGCAGCGAAAACGGCCATGGCCGAAAGTGAAGCGATGAACGCCATCGCGGTTGCCCAATGCAGGACGACCGAGAGGGGTGAATTGGCTAGGCGCACGGTCTCTGCGCCGAGGAAAACTTGAACGAGGAAGAGGACGACGATCGCGCTCGTCATCGGCGTAACGAATGGCGAACGGCGCCGCTGTCGCCAAGCGACGGCGATCAGCACGACGACGAGCGGTGCAACGGCGAACGCAAGCAGGCGATGCGACCATTCCCACAGCGTCCCATCGCCCAGCGCCGGCAAAAGGTGACCATGACAGAGCGGCCAGTCCGGACACGTCAGCCCAGCGCCGTTGATCCGCGTCCAGCTTCCGAGCATCAAGGTCATCAAGGCGACCAAATCGGCAACCAGCGCGACGCGCAACAGATGCTTCATGCAATCACTAGCGTAGCGGTGCTACGCGCCACGGGCAACTACATTTGAAAGGTGAAAATTTGGTCCTGCGGGGAGGCCGCGGGTGGATACGGGCGAAGCGGTCGGCCGTGAAGCGCTGGTCGGCCCTGGCGGGTTTAATCCTGGGCCTCGTCTTGCTGGTCGGATGTCGCGAGATCCGGGTGAAGACGCTGGCAGCAGGCACAACCACCGTTCTTGGAGGGAACCAAATCATTATAGTACGCGATGCGGTCGCCCTGGGCAAGCTGGGCATTCATGCACCGGTGCATTACAAGAGCGAGTTCGGAGTCGTCTTGTTGATGGGGCCGCACGACCGCACCGGCTACAAGCAGATCGTCGAGTCGATCCATGCCGGTGGGGGGGGCGTGCGCGTCGTTGCGTTCGATCAAGACCCGGCCAATGGCGGCGAACCGTCACCTCAATATCGCACCTACACGCTTTGGATCGTTCCGAATAGCGTCTATCGGCGAGGCGTTCGGGTGGAAGTTGTCACGCCGAGCAACGAGCCGATTGCGACGACGTACCTCCCGTAAGCAGACGTATCTGCCGTAAACAAAAGAGTGATCTCTGCTCGCAAGCTACCCCACGCGTTCGATCCGATCGAAGAGCTCGATGCGAGCGTCGAGCGTCTCGGCTTGGTCGCCGAACCAAACGGCGATCCGACAGAGGCCGGCGGCATCTTGAATCCCGGCGCGGCGCGCGCTCCGGGGCGCGAGCTCGTGCTCTACCCGCGTTGCGTGGCCGATGGAAATGTTTCACGCATCGGGACGATGCGCGTCGGCGAGGCCCGCAAGGGCTTCGAAACGGATCGGCTCAATTTTGCGTTGCAACCCGAGCCGTCGTACGAGCTGCGTGACCAACCGGGCTACGGTTGCGAAGATCCGCGCGTAACTTACCTGCCGGCCATCGAGTCGTACGTCATGGCGTATACGGCGGTCGGCACGGACGGCCCGCGAATCGCGCTCGCGCTATCGAAGGACGCGTATCGCTGGGAACGGCTTGGGTTGGTTTCCTTCGCCGGAACGGCAAACGTGGTTGGCGACGACAAGGACGCGGCCTTCTTTCCGGAGCCCGTACTCTCGCCGAATGGCCGGCGCAGCTTGGCTTTTTATCATCGTCCGATGTTGCATCTCTCCAGCGTAGACGGACGCGCCGCAATTCCGATGATCGAGCGGATGCCGTTTGAGGATCGTGAATCGATTCGGATCGCGTACGTTCCAATCGGTCCGGTTTTGAAGGATCGCCGCAATCTCTGCAACGTTTCGGAGAGCGTTCAGGTGCTCAGCCCCGATGCGCGGTGGGGATCGGTCAAGGTCGGCGCGGGGACGCCGCCGGTGCGCATCGCGCTCGACGGCGTCGAAGGATGGCTTTCGGTATTCCATGGCGTTGATTTAATGGCCGGGCGTGGCCGCAGGCCCGGCCTGCGTTATAGCGCCGGCATCGTGATCCATGATGTCGAGCGCCCCGATTGCGTACTCTACCGATCACCGCGGCCGATCATGACTCCCTCGTCTCGCCGCGAACGGCGCGGCATCGTCGACAACGTCGTCTTTCCGAGTGGCATCGACCCGCGACCCGATCTCGGAGAGCGGACGTACGACATCTATTACGGCATGGGCGATTATGCAATCGGAGCAGCGCGCTTGCGCATTGGTGTCTGAAGGCGCTTAAGGCTGCTCGAAGATGGCCCTATGCCCCACAGCGAGGCCTCCGACTTTTTCGCAAAAGACAGGAAGTCGTATTCCTTTGGTGTTGCGAAAAAGCGGAGGAGCAGGAGCGCGCATGGATGCGCGCGACGAGCGTCCGAGTCGTGGGGCGTAGGGCCATCTTCAAGCAGCCTTAGCCAATGATTAAATATCTGTTCGTTTCGACAGTCATCGTGCTTGGAATAGCCGTTGTGGTGGCGGGGTGGGCCAACCGTGATCTCATTCGCATCAAGATCGCGTCTGTCTACGGGCACGTTCCCGCAAAGCCGCGCGCCGGGAACGGACCCGAGCAAAGCGCGGGCGCGCCGCTGCGAGGCGACGCGCCATGGGCGCTCTCAGCACTACCCGAATGCCTAATACAAATGTCGAAGTCAACCGGATCGCAAACCTACGTGCGGTCGCATTTGCCGGCCGCCTTTGTACCGATTCCGCCGCACGCGAGGTTGGTCTACGGCGACTGCCGCATTAGCATTTTGGGCGACGAAGCATACGTGCGGCGCGGAGCCGACCGGCTGCGAATCCCGCCCCGCGCGCAGTTTTACCGAGCGGGTGACTTACTCGCGCTTATCCGTGAGACGCCGCGGGGGGCAGAGTTGCGCGTCTATGAGCCGGCGCACCGATGATGGAGTATAGTTGGTAGGTGGCGATTTTAGAGGAAGTCCGCAAGCGGCGAACCTTCGCGATCATCTCGCATCCGGACGCAGGCAAGACGACGCTCACCGAAAAGCTTTTGCTTTACGGTGGCGCTATCCATGTGGCGGGCCAGGTTTCTGCACGCAAACGGCAGCGACAGGCGACGAGCGATTGGATGGCGCTCGAGCGCGAACGCGGCATTTCCATCACGTCCACCGTGCTTCAGTTTCCATATCACGGCCACACGCTGAACCTGCTCGATACTCCCGGTCATCAGGATTTCGGTGAGGATACTTATCGCACGCTGCTCGCGGCGGATAGCGCGGTCATGCTGATCGATGCCGCCAAAGGCGTCGAGCCGCAGACGAAAAAGCTGTTCGCTATTTGCCGCGAGCGCGGAGTCCCTCTCTTTACGTTCATGAACAAGCTCGACCGCCCGAGCCGCGATCCTCTCGAATTGCTCGACGAACTCGAAAGCGTATTGGGCATCGGGGCGTTTGCGATGAACTGGCCGCTCGGCAATGGTCCCGATTTCAAGGGCGTCTACGACCGCGCGACTCGTACGGTGCATTGCTTCGAACGCGCGGCGCACGGCGCGACGCGAGCGGCCGTCTCGATGACTGACGTCTCCGACCCCCGTCTTCAAGCGATGGTAAGCGAACCGGTCTACGCAGCATTTCGCGAGGGCATCGAGCTGCTCGACGGCGCGGGGCGGCGATTCGATCGCGCGGCGATGCTGCGCGGGATCATCACGCCGGTCTTCTTCGGAAGCGCGGTGACCAATTTCGGCGTGCAGCTCTTCCTCGACGAGTTCGTCGAGATGGCGCCGTCCCCGTCGCCGCGCGGCGGAGTCGATCCAGGCGACTCCGCGTTCACGGGTTTTGTGTTCAAGATCCAAGCAAACATGGATCCACGTCATCGCGACCGCGTTGCATTCGTGCGCGTTTGCTCGGGGGAGTTCGAGCGAGACATGACCGTTCGCAACGCGCGGTCGGGAGCCGCGATACGTCTTTCGCGCGCAATGCGGCTCTTCGCCGACGATCGAGAGTCGTTGGAAACGGCGTACGCCGGCGATGTCGTCGGGCTGGCCAATCCCGGAGCGTTTGCGCTTGGCGATACGCTCTACGAGGGAAAGCTCGTGCGATTCCCTCCGATACCGGCGTTTGCTCCAGAGCATTTTGCGGCAGTCCGGAGTACCGACGTAGCGGGCTACAAGTCTTTCGGAAAAGGCGTTGCGCAGCTGCGGGAGGAGGGAGCGGTCCAGGTTTTTTATCCATGGGGCACTCCGCGAACCGAGCCGATTCTCGGGGCAGTCGGCGAACTGCAGTTTGAAGTCGCGAAGTACCGCTTGGAATCTGAGTACAACGTCGAAACCCGGTTCGATACTCAACCGTATTCGTTGGCGTTGCACGTTGAGGGAGATCGCGCTCACGTTGCACGCGCCCATCTGCCTTCTAACGCCAAACTCGTCGAGGATTGGAACGGTCGTCCGGTCGCGCTGTTCGAAAGCGAATGGAGCGTCCGGTTAGCGCAGGAATGGAATCCTCAGCTACAGTTTACGCCGTTCTCCGCGCAGATGGGAGAGGAAGCGGTGGCATAGTGAACGCGTCGCGGCGCTTCGCGCTCGTGACCGCCGCGCTTGTGGCCGGATGTTCGTTCGAAAACCGCTACGAGCGCGAGGCCGACCGCATTACGCGGGCCGTGATCGCAAACGACTTCAAACCGGTACAAACCGACGTTGCGAAAGGGATCACGATCACACGAGTGCAGATCGCGCAATGGTCGGACGAGCTCAACGCGCAAGGCAAGCTCCTCTCGCTCAAAGAGATGACGGCAAATTGCTCGCCGGGCTGGCACTGCTTCAACGTGAAGTTCCAAAGGGCCGAATATATCGAGCGGATGCGCTTCGACGAGAACGGAAAGGTCGTCGATTGGAAGTTCCATATGATGCGACCATAGTCAATTTCGCCGACGTCCGAGCGGCGGCCGCGCGCCTTGCGGGCGTCGCACATCGAACGCCGGTCGTCACCTCGCGAACGCTGAACCTTCGCTGCGGAATGCAGCTGTTCTTGAAGTGCGAGAACCTTCAGC
>DATDIA010000184.1:0-16001 GCA_036521295.1 Candidatus Cybelea sp.
CGAAAAGCAAAGTCGAGAGCCACCTTTGCCCCCTCGGTCGCAAATCCGCGGCCCCAATTTTCGAAAGAAAATCGCCAACCGATCTCGCGTGCCGGAGTGAAGGCCGCTGGAAAGGGAACGTTTTGCAAAGCGATGACGCCGGCGAACGGCGGGCCGCCGCGCACCTCAACCGCCCACCAGCCATAGCCGTCGCGATGCAGCTGCTCGCGGATCGCGGCGGCGCTCGCTTCGGAGAGCGCGCGCGTATATTTTCGGGAAAAAAACTCGGTAACGCGCGCGTCGGCGTTCATACGAACCCACGCCTCGACATCGTCATCGCGCCAATCGCGCAACAGCAATCGAGGCGTCTCGATCGTCGGAACCCCAGCCACGAGAAGGGCTATGCTGCGGTCTTCTTGCGACGTCTCGTTGTGGCCGGCTTTCCGTTGCCGGCGGTGCGGCGCTTCTGACTCTCCTCGAGGCTCTGCGCGAGAACGTCCATGAGGTTAACGACCTTCGAGCGTGCGGGCGCCTTCTTCGCCTTAGGAAGCTCTTTGCCCGCTGCACGGGCATCGATCATTGCCAAAACCTCATCGTGGTAGTTGTTGGTGAATTTTTCCGGTTCGAACTCTTCGACGCTCATCGTGTCGACGAGCATACGCGCCATCTTCATCTCTTTCTCCGGAAGCTTCTCGCGTCCCGGAATATCGAGCGTATTCGAAGCGACGATCTCGCTCGACCAATGCATGAGCTCAAGCACCAGCGCGTCGTCGAGGGCCTTCACCGCAGCGATGTATTCCTTCGTTCGAAGCACCACCCGCGCGATCGCGACGCGATTGGATTGCGTAAGGGTCTCGCGCAGCAGCGCGTAGGCGTGCCGCCCTTGCTTGGTCGGCTCGAGATAGTACGGCTTATCGAAGTACATCGGATTGATCTTGTCGAGCTCGACGAACTCAAGAATGTCCACGGACTGCGTCGCCTCCGGATTTACCTTCTTGAAGTCTTCGTCGGTCAGCAAAACGTACTGACCCTTCTCGTATTCATAGCCCTTGACGATCTCGTCCCACGGCACCACCTTCCCGTCGATGCTGCAGATGCGCTCGTACTTGATGCGCCCTTCGTCCTTGGCATGAAGCAGGTTAAAGGAGAGCTCGTCCGTCTTGACCGCCGTAAAGAGCTTGACGGGAATCGTAACGAGCCCGAAGTTTATAGACCCAGACCAAATCGCATGCGCCATAGTCCGCTTATTCTACCCAAGGCGCACCCCTACCACAAGCGTTGGGCTTTGCCGATGGGCCCCTCGAGACGCTGCTTTTTCCAGTATTTTTGGCCCCACAGGTCGCCTTCACGCTCGAGACGGCGCGGCGTCGTCGCCATGGTGTGCTTGGCAAACTCGTCGGCCGGGGCGGCGTTCTTGCGCTGCCGTGCGAACGCTTCCATCTCGGCCCAATGAAGCGGCGTCGAGACCGGGGCCGCGTCGCGGGCGCGCACCGA
This sequence comes from Candidatus Cybelea sp., assembly GCA_036521295.1. GTDB lineage: Bacteria > Vulcanimicrobiota > Vulcanimicrobiia > Vulcanimicrobiales > Vulcanimicrobiaceae > Cybelea. The sequence continues at coordinate 1,474 of DATDIA010000184.1, forward strand.
ATACGGCGCGACGATCGTCTTTCCCTGACCTACTTGCACGTAATCGATGTAGACCGCACTCTGCGGCCGCTTCGCGATCGTCCGCTGCAGCGTGGCCGCCTCGCCGAGCTGGCCGGCCGCGCGGCGAGCTACAAGCTCCGCAAAGATCTTGGCGGTGTCGTAGGAGTAACCTGATGCAAGCGGGACGATAACGTGAACTCCGTAGCCGCCCGTCGACTTTACCAGCGCCTTCAGTCCGATCTCGCGGAGCAAGTCGCGGACGGCCAGCGTTACGGTTGCCAGCGTTCGCAACGTGCATTTCTCTCCGGGGTCGAGATCGAAAACGACGAAATCTGGTTCTTCGAGCGCCGGCGTGCGCGAGGTCCAGATATGCAGCACGATCGTTGCCAAATTCGCAAGATAGATCAGGCTCGGCGTATCGTTGCAGACAACGAACGTAACATGACTGCGCGAGCCTCCCGGCGTAGGGAGCGTTATCCGGTCAATCCAGTCGGGCGTGCCCCGCGGCATTTGCTTTTCGAAGAACGTCTGCCCGTCGATTCCGTTGGGATAGCGTTGGAGCGTCAGCGGGCGCCCTTTCAAATGTGCGGTCGCATACGGCGCCACGCTTTTGTAGTAATCGATGAGGTTGCCTTTGGTGTAGCCGTCGCGCGGCCATAAGACCTTATCCAGATTCGAAAGCGAAAGCGTACGCGAGCCTACCCGAGCGGTAACGCGCCGCTCTGCCATTAAACGTTCACCGGAATCTCGGCGACGACCTCATCGGCGGATTTGTCGGGCCGTAAACCCAAATAAGCCGGCTGTCGCAGGTAACCGTCGCGCGTCCATTCGGCGAAACGCGCCTCGATGACGAGCTCCGGCGATGCCCAGTGTATCGGCGAATTTGCGACAACCTCGTTGACGAAAGGTGAAGTTTTTCGCTCGATCGCTCGCAGCCGGGCGTACAGATCCTGGAGTACCTTGGCAGTGAAGCCGGTTCCGACCGAGCCGACGAATTGGAGTCCCTTCGCCTGATGAACGCCGAGCAAGAGCGCGCCGAATCCTTTTCGACTGCCCTTCGGCTCGGTCCAACCGCCGACCACGAACTCTTGCTCGTGTCCCGTCTTGATCTTCACCCAATCGCGGCTGCGACGCTCCTGATACGTCGACTCGCGCTTCTTGCCGATGATGCCCTCGAGATTTTTCTCTCGCGCGCTCTTGAAAAGCGCCGTACCGCGCCCGACGATATGCTTCGAGTAGAGTACGAGCTCGTTATCGCGAATTAGCCGCTCGAGCAGCGCCTTGCGCTCTTCGAGCGGCGTGGAGCGCAGATCGGTGCCATCGGCGTAGAGCAGATCGAACGCAGCGTAGGTGAGCCCCGCCGGTTTTTTTTGCGACTCCTGCAGGCGCTGAAACTCCGACCGCCCTTTAGCGTCGAGACTGACGATCTCGCCGTCAACAACGATCGGGACGCTCGAAAATGCTCCGGCAAGCGCTTTCAGGTCCGGAAAGCGGCGCAACATGTCGAGGCCGTTGCGCGACACCAGCGAAAAGCTATCTTTCTCGATCGTGCAGAGCGCGCGATAACCGTCCCACTTGATCTCGAAAAGCCACTGCGGATCGTCGAACGGCTGCGCGACCAGAGTTGCGAGCATCAACCCCTTTGGATGCGGCACCGGATCGCGCTTGACGCTCGCACGCCGAGGCGGAGCCGTGGCATGGCGCGCGCTCGGCTTCGACTGCCAGGTACGCGCGCGAGGGTCTCCAGCAACGTCCTCGAGCGTCTTGCCGCTCTTCACCGATTTCGGGTGTTCGGCCGGCTCGTAATCCGGATCGGAATACGCGTCCCGATCCTTGATCAGCAGCCACGGCTCGCCATGCTCGCCCTCGCGCGCTTTAATTTTTACCAGAGTGAACTCGCCGCTTAGCTTTTTGCCATGCAGCACGAACTTGATCTTGCCGTTTGCGATCTCGTCGGCGGGGTCGTCGCCTTCCGCAAGCAAGTACGTACCGCGATCCCAGACGATCACATTTCCGGCGCCGTATTGGCCGGCGGGAATGTTTCCCTCGAAATCGCGGTAGTCGAGCGGGTGATCTTCAACGTGCATAGCGAGGCGGCGATCCCCCGGAGCGAGGGTCGGACCCTTCGGGACGGCCCACGACGCCAGCACGCCGTCGGCTTCCAAACGAAAATCGTAGTGCAGCCGCGTTGCGCGATGCATCTGTACGACGAACCGCATTTTGCCCCGGGATGGTGACGCCCGGGGTTTTGGCTTGCGGCCGCTCGGCTCCGGCGTCTGGTCAAAATCGCGCTTCTTACGGTACGTGGCGAGCGAACCGGGGCGCGTCGAGCTCGTACGGGACGCCATCGTCGTTCGCCTTCGACGCACCGTCGCGGTACTCTTAGAGAGGATGATTTGGAGTTTGGCGGGATTGAGCGCGGCGCTGGTCGTGGGTGTGACCGCTTTCTGGCGCAGTCGCACCCCAGGCGGATTTCACGATCGCGAAACGTACGGCATGGACGCGTCGGTTCACGTGCGATACGCCGTGGTAAGCCTGGCGTTCGCGGCCTACTTCGGCGCGACGTGCGCAACCGGTCTCGAGACGGCAGGCATCGTGGGACTTGCGCTGTATGCGTTGATTGCCGTCTTCTACGCCACGTCGTTCTTGCAGGGAGCTCCCGATGAGTGATTTCCGTTTCTCGCCACGGCCGAATCGCGCCGCAGAGATCGCCTGGATGCCGTGGGGCGCGCAAGCGTTCGAACGCGCGAAATCGGAAGACAAGCCGATTCTGCTATCGATCTCCGCGATTTGGTGCCACTGGTGCCACGTAATGGATGAAACCTCGTACTCGGACACGCGGGTAATCGACGCCATCGATCGGCATTTCATTCCAATTCGCGTCGATAATGACCGCCGTCCCGATGTCAACGCGCGTTACAATATGGGTGGGTGGCCTACGACCGCGTTTCTTGCTCCGGACGGCACGACTCTGGCCGGCGCGACGTATCTTCCGCCGCAAGAATTCGAGCGCGCACTCGACGAGATCGCACGCTTTTACGCCGAGCACAAAGACGAAATCGCACAACGGGCGGCCGAGCTGCACGCGCGCGGCGGCGAGCATCCTCACTCGCACGACGATCTTTCCGACGCCGTGATCGTCGGCCTCGCTGAAGAGTTGGAACGCTCCTATGACGACGAGTACGGCGGATTCGGCGACGCACCGAAGTTTCCGCAGCCGGAGGTTCACGAGTTTCTACTTGGGGAGTGGCGACATTCGCGCAACCAACGCCTCTACGAGATGACGGCACGAACCATGATTTCGATGTCAAGGGGTGGGATGTACGATCACGTCGAGGGCGGCTTCTTCCGCTATTCGACTACGCGCGATTGGGGCGTTCCGCATTTTGAAAAGATGGCCGAAGACCATGCAGGGCTGCTGCGAGTCCTTTCGACGCTCGTATTTTTTGCACCAACCGATGAGTTTCGCGCGACGCTCGTCTCTGCCATGGGCTACGTTCGTCGCGTCTTGCGCGATCCGCAAACGGGATTCTTTGCCGGCAGCCAAGATGCCGACGAAGCCTACTACATGCTCGCGCTCCAGGAGCGACGAACGCGCGAGGAACCATATGTCGATCGCACCTCGTACACCAACTGGACGTGTGCGCTGGCGGGCGCGCAATGCCTCGTCGCGCGCGCGCTCGACGACGATGCACTATTGGCAGAGACTTTGCAGACGCTCGACAATGTCGCCGATCGTCTCGTTGACGAAAGCGGGCTGCTCTATCACGTGCTCGCGCAGGGCGGTGCGCCGGAGGTGCGCGGCCTACTCACCGACCAGGTCGCGTATGCTCGCGCGCTCCTGGACGCTCATGAAATTTCGGGCGAAGCGCGGTTCCTTGTGCGCGCGCAGTCCATTTCCGAGGGCGTCATCGAAAACTTTGCAGGCTCGGGCGGCGGGTTCGACGATCGGCTGCGCACCGATGACGCCTTCGGGCGGCTCGCACTTGCGGATCGCCCGATCGGCGAAAACGGCCTCTTTGCCGACGTCCTCTTACGGCTGGCTGCGCTCACGCAAGAAGCGCGCTACCGCAACCGCGCTAAGGAAGTTTTGGAGCTGTACGCGCCGCGCGCGAGAGCCGTGGGGCCATTTGCGGCGCCCTACGCTCGCGCGTTGCGCAGGTATCTTTTACCGGAACTGGCCGTTCGCATCGTCGGCGATCCTGCGACCACCGATGCGTTTCGCGAGGCCGCGCTGCGTCTTCCCTCTCCGTTTGCAGCGATCAGCACGCTCCAGCCGGACGCCGCCGCCAAGCTGGGGATGCCGGCGGATCAGCCCGCGGCATATATCTGCGTCACGGGGGCGTGCGGCGCCCCGGTTCGCGAGCCGAGCGCGCTTCGCTCTGCCTACGATGCACTCGTCGCATAGGCGCGTTCGTTCCATTTCTCTACGTTTACACCCATTACGAGCAGCCACAGCATGAGTGCTAATTCCCCGATGCCGTCCAGCGCCAGGATGTAACTGCCCAAGACGTTTTCGAGGGCGGGAGCGAGAAACGACATGAAACTGTTGGTGACGAACGCCAAACCCGCGATCGCGACCAGCACGCCCAGCCATCGAGGAAGGAAGGCCGATCTGAAAATTAGATAGCCGAGTAGCGCCTCATAGAATCCGAAAAACACCAAGCAAATAAGGTAACCCTGCGCGTGCAGTTTCAGAGCAAGCAGCGCCATCGCTTGCAGTTGAGCGGTGTCAAAGGCGGCCAAGTAGTGTGCGCCTTTTAAAAGGAACAATGGGGCAAGATGACCGAGGGCCGCCAAGCCGCCGATGGCAATGCCCACGAGGCTGAAGAACGCAGCGAGTAAGGAAAGGCTTCGGTTCACCGGTTTGAGCAGCTCGTAAAGCAGAAGCGTCACGACGGTGTAGGCTGCTCCTCCGACGATGTCGGCAACAAAGCCCAAACGATACAAGCTTTCTGATGCGAGAATGTTGCGTGCGGTAGCCGCAGCGTCACCCGAGACGATCACGTTTCCGCGAACGATGAGCTCGGCGAAGATGCCCGCCACCGTGGTGAGCAAATAGAAGAAACCGGCGAACCGAGCCGTGCGACCTGCGCCCGAAGGGAGCGTCTTATGCTGCATGCTCGCTTTACCAGCCAGGCAAGGCCCTTGTTTCGGCGCCCGCTACGTTCGCACGAAGGTCAGCCAGTACCAACAGCCCCAGAGGCCGACGGCGATCGAGTACGCGATCAGCAAGTAACCCCAGCGCGGAAAATGTTGGCGAACGGCCAGCATCATCAGCGCTACCAAAAACGGCTCGAAGTCGAGTGCATGACGCATGCCGAACTGTGCGAATCCGTTAACGTAGTAAAGAAAGTTCGGTATCGCTGCAAGCAGCGCCGCAATCCATAGCGCGATCACCCAGCGAACCGGAGCGCGGGCTAAAAAGGCCAGAACGATGGCCGGCGACGTCCATGTGAGCGCGACGCCCGAGAACTCCGGACGCAGCCAAGGAAAGGTCGGCAGCTTCGTCGGCATTTGAACGAAGAAAGACCCAAGCTGATATGGAAAATAGCTGAGTCGAAACGGCGAGCCGGTCGGCATCCCAACTTGATCCTGGTGGTACCAGGTCGTGTAGCCGACGTCGATCCACGTTCCCCAGCGCGCCAGATTGTAAAGCGCCCAGAGCATTCCGACGCCAATCAGCACGGCCACGAAGGAGGTGACGCGCTTTCGTGACGGGGCGGGCGTTATCAAGAGGTAGAGATAGACCGGAAGAACCGCAATCATTGAAAAACGCGATTCGAAGGCACAGGCGGCGAATAGCGCAACGAGCCAACCGCGGCGCTGGCCGGCCAACTCGACGAGCGCGAGCATCGTGAAGCATACGACGCAAACGTGCGCGACAAACCAAACGTCGCCCAGCATCGCGCACCACAACAGATCGGTACCGGCCAAAAGAAACGCGCAAATCCATGCATTGGCCGAACGTCGCAAGCCAAAACGCTCGCCAAGTTCCCATGCCGCGCCCACCGCGACCCCCGCCAGGACGACGCCGAGCACGGTCTGATTCGTCTGCGTTCCAAAGATTGCGACGAAGGGCACGAGCAAGAGCGCCGGCAGCGGCGCCTCGATGACGTAGTAGCGATTCGCACCGTAGTGCAACGCGTCGATGTACGCGCCGGGCCAATCGATCCAGGCGTGGCCGTGCAGCAGCGCTTGAGCAAGCAGAACGAAATTGTTATACGGCGTCGGGTGGAAGTGCGAGAGAATCGCCGTGACGGCGAACGCGACGAAGCCCGCGGCGTACGCGGCTTTGAACCGCTGCGTCACATCGGCGGTGGTTTTGCCTGCGGCAGCGGCTCCGGAGGCTCGAACGTGGACGGTGGAAGACTCTGCGGAAAGCGATAATCGCTCCACGAGATTCGCTCGCGCGCCGGCTTGCCTCGCACCCGCGCCTGCGCGGCGGCCATAATCGGCATCCAGTATTTTCCGAACAATCCGAACTCGATTTCGCCGCTACCGTCGACGCCTACGCCGCCGCTGTGAAAGTGTACTCTACGTGGAAGAAAGTTGACGCCATCGATGGTTAGACGATCGATCCACGCGCCGGACGACCGGTTCAGCGGCGTCGCTTCGTAGACGTAATCGAGATGGCGGCCATCCTTCGTCGTTCCAAGGAAGAGCAGCTCGTAGGCGCTCGTCCGCGCGGCGAACTGTTCGACGGTGTAGCGATCCTCGCGCCGCGAAAAGCGTACGATTTTTCTGCCCAGCGGAATGCCGTCCACCGAGAGCGTTTCGTCGCGCACCTCCATGCCGTTGCGGTAGATCCGGTGGTGCTGTTCGATATTACTCGGCCCCACCTGCGAGATCGTGAACGAATAGACCACGACCTTGGGCGTCGTCACCGCATCGAGCGCGCGCGCGTACCGTTCCAGTACGTACTGTGAGTCGACGAATCCCGGAGTCGCCCCAAGAAGAGCACCGAATGAGATCGCGATGCCGGCAAGGCGAAGCGTCACGCCAAGACCGCATCGCGAATCGCGCGTACCGCAGCCTCCGCGCCGGCGGCGTTGGTGCCGCCGCCCTGAGCTTGCGCCGCTTGACCGCCGCCCTTGCCTGCGACTAACGGCGCCGCGAGCCTCACCAAGTCTCCGGCGTGAACACCCGCACGCACAAGATCGTCGCTGGCGTTCACCAAGAGGCTAACGCTCCCGTTGTCGATGCCCGCCAGCGCGACGACGCCGCTGCGCAAGCGGCTGCGTATGGCATTGCTGAGGTGCCGCAGCGACTCGCCGTTCGCTTCGTGGATTACCCCGCCCGCGAAAGCCCGATCGCCGCGCCGTTCGGCCTTTTCGACGTAGGCATCTGCCTCGCTCGCAGCGAGCCGCGCACGCAGTTGGCCGAGCGCAGTCTGCAGATCTTTCACGTCGCGTTGCATTCGCTCGACCCGATCGCGGAGTTCGTCCGGCGAGGAGCCCAGCGAGGAAGAGAGCGTTCCGATCAGGTCGCTCTGCTTGCCGAGGTGCTCTTCGGCTGCCTCGGAAACGCACGATTCGATGCGACGAATGCCGCTGCCAATCGAGAATTCTGAAAGGATGACGAACATGCCCAGTTCGCCGGTCGAATGCGAGTGCGTACCGCCGCAGAATTCGATCGAAGGACCGGCTTGCACGACGCGGATCAACTCACCATAATTCTCACCCGCCATCCAAATCGCGCCGGTCTTTTTCGCCTCTTCAATGGGCAGCACACGCGTGACCAGATGCGCGTCATCACGAATCATCTCGTTTACGCGGCGCGCGACCGCGCGCTTTTGTTGCGCGCTTAGAGCCCCTCCGGGCCAGCGAAAATCAAAACGCATGCGATCGATTCCAACCCAGGAACCGGCTTGATTGACCTCCTCGCCGAGCACGTCCTTGAGCGCGCGCTGCAGGAGATGCGCCGATGTGTGGTGCCGGCGGATCTCCCGCCGCCATCGCTGGGAAACGCTCGTACGCACTCGCGCGCCGCGCGCGATCTCGCCTTCGATCATGACGCCGTGGTGCGCAATTGCTTCGCCCATGTACTGAGTATCGCGTACGTCGAAACGTGCGCCATCGCCCACGATCGTACCGCGGTCACCGATCTGACCGCCTCGTTCGGCGTAGAACGACGTTCGATCGAGAATGAGCGTCCCTTCCTCGCCGGCACCAAGTGACGAGACGGTGCCGCCCTTTTTGAGAACGGCGACGACTTGGGCGGCCGTTTCGAGTCCCTCGTCGTACCCGGTAAATTAGCTGCGAGTCGCGGGTAGGTCGGCCAGCGCGACGATTTCGCGTTTTGCCGCGGCGTCGCGCCGCGCGCGATCCCGCTGGTCCTCCATGAGCCGGTCGAATGCAACCGTATCCACGATCGCGCCGCGCTCGGCGGCAATCTCGCGGGTTAGCTCAAGGGGAAAGCCGTACGTGTCGTGCAGCGTGAAGGCCGCTTCGCCGCTGATTACTCGGCCGCGATGAGCAACCGCGTCGTCGATCAAGCCGTCGAGCATGGCCATTCCGCGCTCCAGCGTGCGCTCGAAGATCTGCTCTTCTCGATGCAGCGCCGATCCTATCCGCTGCGCACTCTCACGCAGTTCCGGATAACCGGGTTCGAGCGAGCGCACCACGGCCGGAACGAGCTTGGCGAGGAAACCGTCGGGGTAACCGAGCAGCTTACCATTGCGAATCGCTCGGCGAATCAAAAATCGCAGCACGAATCCGCGATCCGTGTTCGACGGATAGACGCCGTCGTTGATCAAGAACGTCGCGGCACGCATATGATCGGCGATGATATTTTGACGAGCCGACTGCTCGTCCGGCGCGAGCGTCGTTCGTCCGATGGGAGGCTGCGCCGCAACCAAGTCGGTAAAAAGGTCGGTGCGGTACATCGAAGCGACGCCGTTACAGACCGCGAGCATTCGTTCGAGACCCGCACCGGTGTCGATCGCCTTGCGCGGCAGCTCGTCGAGCTTTCCGTCCAACGATCGATTGTACTGCTGAAAGACGATGTTCCAGATTTCCACGTATCGATTTCCGCGGTTGGGCCCCGTATCGTCTGGACCGCTGGCGTGCTCGGCTCCCGTGTCGTAGAAGATCTCGGTACACGGACCGCACGGCCCGGTCGACCCCATCGTCCAAAAATTCTCCTCATCGAAGCGGCTAATCCGCGCCGTTTCGAGCCCGACCTCATTCGTCCAAATCTTTTCAGCCTCGTCATCTCCGATGTGAACGGTCACATACAAACGCGATGGCTCGAGATGCAGAATGTCGACCACAAACTCCCACGCCCATGCAATCGCCTCGCGCTTGTAGTAATCGCCGAAGCTGAAGTTGCCGAGCATCTCGAGGAATGTCCCATGCCGCCCGGTCCGGCCGACGCTCTCGATGTCGCTCTTCGCGCCGGCGACGCGCAGACAACGCTGGACCGTGACGACGCGTGGCGCCGGCGCCGGCTGCTCGCCGAGAAAGACCGGAACGAACTGTTCCATCCCGGCGATCGTAAAGAGCGTCGTCGACATCTCGTGCGGAATCAGGCTCGCCGGCGGAAGCAACTTGTGCTGCTTGCCAACGAAGAAGTCGATCCAAGCCTGACGCAGTTCCTGACTCTTCATATCGCTATTCTACGATGCCGTTCTTCAAGAGACCCTGACATGTAGCGCCTCGGGCCGCTCGTCGCTCCACCTCCATGTTCCGTTCCTGCTGCACCGCGCTCGCGCCACCTCCTATGGACAATTATGACCTCCTGTCAATGGCGCTCGCGTCGGAGCCCCTCGCGCAACACGTCAGGGCCTCTTGAGGAACGGAGCCTGTCTATTCGGCGAGAACGGCGCGCAGCTTTTCGAGGGCCTTTGCTTGCAGGCGAGAGACGTGCATCTGCGAGACGTTGAGACGCTTGGCGATCTCGGTCTGAGAGACCGACTCATAGAAGCGTAGGTAGATGATCACACGCTCGCGTCCGCTGAGGGCGTGAAAAGCACGCTCCAAGTTGGCACGGTCTTCGAGCAGGTCCAAGCCGGCGTCAGAAACGCCGACCGTATCGGCAAGCGTCTGCGATTTTTTATCGGTCTCACCCGAGACTTCGCTGTCGAGCGAGAGGAGGTTGTACGCTTGTCCAAGCTCTTGGGCTTCCAAAATTTCGTCTTCGCCGGCCCTCAAGTGCTCCGCGAGTTCCGCCACGGTCGGGCTGCGTCCCAACTCGATCGCCAACTTATCGCTCGCGCGATTGACGGCAAGGTTGAGCTCCTGCAAGCGACGCGGCACTTTCACCGCCCACCCCTTGTCACGAAAATAGCGCTTGATTTCTCCGACGATCGTCGGGGTGGCGTACGTCGTAAACTCAACGCCGCGCTCCAAGTCGAAGCGATCGATCGCCTTGAGCAATCCGACCGTTCCAACCTGCACGAGGTCGTCGAGCGGTTCCCCGCGGTTCGCAAATCGTACCGCGAGAAAGCGAACCAAGTTCAGGTGGACCACGACGAGCTCGTCGCGCAAGCGCTCGTACCTTCGATCGGGTGGTTCCGGGCGTTGGTCATGCCGTTGGCGCGCGCGAATGAAGCGCGCAAAGAGCGCGCGGGTTCGTTCGCGATTGGGGCGAGCTTGATCCCGTTCGTACACGAAATTAGGAGCTACTTGGGCCGACCCGCGACCCTCTTTACCATCAGCAGATCCGTTCCAAGCTGAGGGTGGACGTCGTAACTCACTTCATCCATCAGAGTGCGTATCAGAAAGATTCCCAGGCCGGCGATGCGAGCTTCCTCGAAATTCATGCTCGGGCTCTCCGTCGCATGCAAACCGTGATGACCGCTATCGTGCAAGCGCACTCTCAATGAATCGCCGAGCGCTTCGCATGTAAGCTGAATGAATTCGCCACGGCCGTCGTTCTGGATCACCGCCGTGCACGCTTCCGCAACGGCCAGCTTTACGTCTTCGATCTCCTCGATCGACAAACGCAGACGATTGGCTACCGTGGCCGCTGCGAGGCGGGCGAGGGCAACCCATTCGGGCCGAGCCGGGATGCGAAGCTCGACGAGATCAGGAGTCGCGCGCTCGACGGCCTCGTTCATACGAGGGCCTTCATCGCAGCATCCTCGCTGTCGAAGATGCCGAAGATCTTGACGAGGCCGGTGATGTCGAAGATCTTTTTGATTTGCGGGTTGGTGCAGACCAAATTCACCGAGCCGCCATGCTCGCGCACCCGCTTGAGGCCGCCGATCAGGACCCCCAGGCCGGTCGAATCGATGTAGCGGACTTTCTCGAGGTTGATGACCAAGTGGTAGACTCCGCGATCGATCAGCGTTCCGATCGCGTCCTTCACTTTCGGCGACGTGTACACATCGATTTCACCGCTAAGCTCGACGACGTAGCAGTCTCCGGGTGCCTCACGGACGTTCACCTTGATGTCCAAGCCTTCACTCCTCGGCTTTGCGTTGTAGCTCGTCGGCGGTTTGGTACGCGGCGGCCCTTCCTTCCGAAGTTGCGGCGTCCAGGTTAGCGCGCGCACTCTCAACGACGCGGCGTCCGCGTTCGTAGAGCTCGGAAACGCTCGATTGCCATTGCGAGGTTACGTCGGTAACCTTTCCCCGAAGGTCGTCCGTCGCACCCATCGCTACGTTCCCGGCGTCGCGCGCTTTGCCGGCGATCCGGTCGCGCGTCTCTTCTTGCGTCAAAAGTACGGCTGCGGTCCCGCCAACGACCGCACCAATAAGAAAACCGGCGAAGAACCCCCCGCCGCCGCTATTGCCCTTATCCATGTTAACTACTCCCTGACTGTTGGACGTTGTCCGGTAATCAAGCGTCGCGCAGCAGCAGTAACGCAACTGAGCGTCGCGCCAATATTAACGATCGCCGGCACGACAGCGCTTTTTGTCAAGTCGGCGGTCCGCGAGAGGCTGCCCGCGGTTTTCTCGAGCGATCTGGTCACCTCGTCCACGCGTGTGAGCGTGCTCGTCACCGGCGTGCCGATATTTTCAAGTTGTCGGTCAACCCCATCCAGAGTCGCCCGGACGCGAGCGAGCGTTTTCGCCAACGCCAGCATCCCCACGAAGACGCCAATGCCGATCAAGAGGGCTCCTACCCCTCCAAACACATCTAGTACAAGGACGCCGTACTCAGTACTGCTCAAGCTTCTGCCTCCAGCCGCGCGCGGTTCGTTCTGAGTCTACCCATTCCCCCCGCATCTGCCCCGTAGGCCGACGCAGGTCCGCGACGAGCCTCGGCAGGCTCCCTAAGACCGTATCGATCTGGGCGGCCGTCGTGCCGACCCCCAGTGAGAATCGTATTGCGCCTTCGCGCCAGGGGCTTTCGAGGGCCATGGCGGCCAGAACGTGGCTTGGTTCGAGGTCTCCGGAGGTGCAGGCGCTCCCCGCGGAGACGGCAATGCCGCAGAGATCGAGCGCAATGAGGAGCATGCCAGATTCGATCCCGGCGAAGCTGACGTTGAGATTGTTGGCGAGACGAGGCTCCGCCCCGTTGATTCGGACATCCGGAATCGTCGCGCAAATGGCCGTTTCCAGCCGGTCGCGCAACGCGGCCACGCGCCCGCTTTGCTCGTTGCGTTCGAGCGCCGCGAGCTCGAGCGCTCGCGCCATGCCGGCGATCCCCGCGACGTTCTGGGTCCCAGGCCGCCGCCCGAACTCTTGACCTCCACCATAAAGAATCGAGCCCATCGGCACGCCCGAGCGCACATAGAGGAGACCGACACCTTTTGGGCCCTGGCACTTATGTGCCGAGAGGGAGAGCAGGTCTACTCCCAGCTCCCTGACGTCGAGAGAGAGCCAGCTAGGTGCCTGCACCGCGTCAGTGTGGAAGACGACGCCGCGTTTGCGAGCGATGGCCGCCAGCTCCGCAATCGGCTGCACGGTTCCTACCTCGTTGTTGGCATACATCACCGACGCGAGCGCCGTGTTCGGCTGCAACGCCGAAGCGAATTGCGCGGCGTCGACTCGGCCGTCTCGGTCGACCGGCAGTACCGTCGTCTCGAGCCCTTCGTCCGCCAACTCGTCGAGCGCTGCAGTAATCGCATGGTGCTCGATAGCCGTAGTTACCACGTGAGCGCCACGCTGCGCGGCCCGGGCAACGCCCAAAAGTGCAAGGTCGTCGGCTTCGGTTCCGCTCGACGTAAAAATAATCTCGTTGCGAGCAGCGCCCAGCAAGGATGCGACGCGTTCGCGAGCATCTTCAAGAACGGCCCTTGCTCGCCGTCCCTCGGCGTGCAATGAACTTGGGTTATAATTCGCGGCGGGAAAGGCTTCGCGCATCGCGTCGGCAACCTCGGTACGCAGCGGGGTAGTCGCCGCGTGGTCGAGATAAATTCGTTCCAAATTCACAGGTCGCTCACAGTATGCAGTTTTATCATCGGGTTGTGCGAAGCTCCAACGCACACTCCGAGAAGTAGCAACGGGAAACTGGCGGTCCGAGATTCACTCGGACCGCCTTTTTTCGTAGTAGCGGCGCCCGCTCAACGCCGGCGGCAAATTGAGCTGGACGACGTCATAGTCGTCGTGGGCGTAGTGGTATCCTTGCCCGTAACCGAGCTGACGCATCAGGTGAGTCGGCGCGTTGCGCAGGTGCATCGGAACCGGATCGTTGCGTGTCTGCTGCACGTCGTCCATCGCCGCGCTAAATGCTCGCCCGACGGCGTTGCTCTTTGGCGCGGTGGCGAGATAGAGCGTGGCGTGAGCCAGGGGGAAAAAACCTTCCGGCATGCCGACGAAATGCACGGCTTGTTGCGCGGCAATCGCGACTTGCAATCCGTTCGAATCCGCCAGACCGACGTCTTCAGAAGCGAGGATCACCAGCCGGCGCGCGATAAAGAGCGGATCTTCGCCCCCGTCGATCATGCGCGCGAGCCAGTAGAGCGACGCGTCGGCGTCGCTGGCGCGAACCGACTTGATGAACGCGCTAATGGTATCGTAATGCATGTCGCCGGCTCTGTCGTACCGCGATGCGCGTCGCTGCATCGCTTCGCGCACGAGCGGCGCGTCGATCGTGCGCTCTTCGCCTCGCGCGATCGCGGACTCGCTGGCAAACTCGAGCGCATTGAGGGCCGCCCGCGCGTCGCCGTTCGCAAGCGATATCAAGAGCCGGCGCCCTTCGTCGTCGAGACGGACTCCTCGCGCGCCGAGCCCGCGCTCTTGATCCACAACCGCCGCATCCACGATACGGCCGATCTCGTCATCCGAAAGGGGCTGCAGCACGAATACGCGAGCCCGGGAAAGCAGAGCGGAATTCACTTCGAAGGACGGATTCTCGGTCGTGGCCCCAATGAACGTCACCGTCCCATCCTCCACGTACGGAAGCACGGCGTCCTGTTGCGCCTTGTTGAAGCGGTGTATCTCGTCGATAAAGAGCACCGTCTGTTTGCCGACGCGCCGCCGCGCCCGCGCTTCGCCGACGACGCGTCGCAAATCTGCTACGCCGGCGCTCACGGCCGACATACCTTCGAAGTGAGCTCCGGTCGACCGTGCGATAATCTGCGCGAGGGTCGTCTTTCCGCTTCCGGGTGGACCCCACAAGATCATCGAAGGCGTT
>DATDIA010000185.1:0-6411 GCA_036521295.1 Candidatus Cybelea sp.
GCTGCGGCGCAAGATGTTCGCCGCCTCAGCCATTTCCATAAAAAACGTCGATTGACCAGAAGCGAGATCGTCGCCCGCGCCGATCCGCGTGAAGATGCGGTCGACGACGCCGAGCTCCATCCTCTTCGCCGGTACAAACGAACCGATCTGCGCCATGATGACCAGCAATCCGGTCTGGCGCAGGTAGGTAGATTTGCCACCCATATTTGGACCGGTCAACAGTATGAAGCGCCTTTCGCTTGCGCGCAGGTTCAGATCGTTCGGAACGAACTTCGTATGTAGGACGGCTTCCATGACCGGATGACGCCCCTCTTCTATTGCGACGATACTCTCTTCGACGAATGTGGGACGTACGTAGCCGCGCTCTGCAGCGCACCGCGCCAGTGCAGTGAGGACGTCGATCTCAGCTATCGCGCGGGCAGCTTCGAGCAGTTCCTCGGCTCTGCCGGCGACGCGGTCGACGAGCGCCTCAAAAAGTTGCCGTTCGAGCCGCTCTTGTTGCGCCTGCGCGGCGGATATTGCTCGCTCGAGCTCCTTGAGTTCCGGCGTTACGTAGCGCTCTCCGCTGGTCAAGGTTTGCTTGCGAACGTACTCTGGCGGCACGGCCGCCGCGTGGCTCTTACTCACCTCGATCGCGTAGCCGAGAGGGCTTGCGTATTTTACTTTAAGCGATTTGATGCCCGTGCGCTCGCGTTCGCGCTGCTCTAGCTCTGAAAGTTTCGAACGCGCGTCGGTTCGGAGCGCCACGCATTCAGCGAGCTCGGCACTCACCTGCGGCCGGATTGCTCCGCCCTCGCCGAGCAAAGCAGGGGGCTCATCTACGAGCGTCGCGTGCAAATCTGCCAGCAAGTCGGCGAAATCGCCGATGCGGGCGAGCAAGGCGACCAGCGAGGGTGCCGCGGCTTCGTGAAGCGGCCGTAGTATCTCCAGTGTTCGGCGCAGCGACCCCAAATCGCGTGGCGTGGCTCGTCGAAAACGCGCCTTCTGCGCAATCCGCTCCAGGTCGAACGCACCCTTGAGAATTTCACGAATTGCCTCGCGACGGGAATGCTCTCCAACCAGCGCTGCAACCGCATCCTGGCGGGCGCCGATGGCCTCTCGATCCACGAGCGGACCGAGTATCCAGCGCGCGAGCATACGCGATCCCATCGAAGTCACGCATGCGTCGAGCGTTCCCAGCAGCGTCGCGCGCGGGCTCTGGCCTTGCGCTCGCGTCAGTTCGAGATGCTTGCGCGTCGCGGGATCGAGCGACAAAAACTGCCGGCGGCGATAAAGCTGCGGATCGCTCGGCCCGAGTTGGCCGTTGGTGACACCGGTCCGCTTGACGAACGCCGCAAGCGCCTCGAGCGCCCGGTGTATGGCCATCGATTCTTCGATCGAAAACCCGCCGAAGGTTTCGCGCTCGCGCGTTTCGACCAGACCTAGGCTGGGTGTCGCCAAACGTGCACCCATCGCGTCGATCGCCGTCGCGATGGTCGCGCGAAGCTCGGCGGAGACGTCGGCGACGATCTCGGCCGGCCCAATGCGCGCGAGCTCGGCAAGGAGTTCGTCGTAGGCGTCTTCGCCGCCGATCACCGTGGCCGCGGCGTAGCTCGTCGAAACGTCGGCGTACGCGACGGCAAACGTCTCACCCACCACGGCAACCGCCGCCAGGTAATTATTCTGTTTGCCGTCGAGAAGCTGTTCCTCAACCAAGGTGCCAGGCGTCACTAATCGGACGATCTCCCGGCGCACCAGCCGGTTTGGCTGCGGCAGCTCGAGCTGCTCGGCGAGAGCGACGATGAATCGCTGCTGCACGAGCCGCGCGAGATAGCCGGCCAGGGCGTGGTGCGGCACGCCGGCCATGGCAACACGCTGACCGCTTCCGGCTTCCTTGCTCGTCAACGCGATCTGCAGCGCGCGGGCAATGACCTCGGCATCCTCCCCGTACGCTTCGTAAAAATCACCGACGCGCGATAGCAGTATCGCTTCGGGATGCTTGGCCTTCATTCCGAAGTACTGCTCGAGCATCGGCGAAAACTTGGCCACGAATTACCGGCGCAGCGTTTGCAGCTCCAGCGCCGTCAAATCAATCGTTGGCCGCTCGACTCGTTCCCCGGCGTCGTCTAATCGTTCGGCTCGCGCGACGACGGTTCCAAAGCAACCCCAGACGTGCGCACTTTCGATCGCGACGTCGAGCCACGGCGTCCGCGCGTAGGGATGTGTTTGCGGCCGGCGCTCCAATGGGTAATCGGGCGGCTTCGGCGCGACGATCGTGACGTTGTCGGAAGTCTTGGCGGTGAGGCGACTCGCGTCTTTCTTGGAATCCCCCGCGATCAGCGCTCGAACGACTCGACCCACCTTACGATCGTGATATGCGCGCGTCGCTCGGTTCTGTGCGTCGATCAACCGCGTAAAGCGCGCCAGAGCGATATCCCGAGGTACCTGCTCCCATCTCGCGGCGGGCGTTCCTCGTCGAATCGAGTAGATGAACGTGAACGCGTTTGCAAAGACGCCCGTCTCGACGTAACCAAGCGTAGCTTCGAAGTCATCCTCGGTTTCACCCGGAAAGCCGACGATGACGTCTGTGGTGATCGCGCACTCCGGCAGCCGGCTTCGGACCGAGGCGACGATCCGCGCAAAGTCGGCCAGGGTGTATTTGCGATTCATTCGTCGCAAGACGGCATCGCTTCCCGACTGCAGGGGCAGGTGAATGCGCGGGCTGAGCTGCGGAATGGCAGCGATGTCGTCGAGAATTTTCTCGGTGAAGTCTTTGGGGTGTGGCGAGATGAATGAGAGCCGTTCAAGGCCTGCAAGCCCTCCGATCTTTCGGCAAAGATCGCCGAAATCAGCACCGGTGCAATCTCGCCATGCATTCACGGTTTGGCCGACGAGCGTGATTTCCCGACCTCCTCGAGCGATCCGTCCCTCTACTTCTTCCACGATGGCGTGCTGAGGCCGGTGATCGAAGCGGCCGCGCACGTATGGAACGATGCAGAAGGTGCAATAGTAGGAACAACCGCGCTGTACCGTAACGAATGCGCGCAGATGAGTGAACGCATCGGTTACTCCGTCGGCCGTGCCGCCGAGCGCGAATTTAAGCATATTGTCGGCAGCGTCGTCCGGAGCCGTTCGACCCAGTTTGTCCCCAGCGGAGTCAAAGGACCACGCAGCCAGCTGGTCGCCGAGCTGCGCCAGCTCCCGCGTGCCGAAAATTGCGTCGACGTGCGGCGCCCGTTGCCGCAGCCATTGCCGATCTTGTTCCGCCAAACAGCCCGTTACCACCAGACGCACACTTGGATCCGAGGCCTTCAGTGCGTTGAAGTGGTTCATTCGCCCGTACGCTCGCCGCTCGGCGCTATCCCTGACTGTGCAGGTGTTGAGAACGACCACGTTCGCTTCTTCGGGCGCAGAGACGACGCCGTACCCTGCGGCGGCTGCGCGCTCGGCAATGTAACGGGAATCGGCTTCGTTCATCTGACAACCGAAGGTCTCGATGTAGACGCTGGGCATATCCGGTCATGCAGTTCGCTCGACGACGCTCCCGTTCCGGCCCGATGGGTCTCCCTCCCACCGGCTGAGAAATGAGAGGAATGCTGCGGCCGGCGACGGTTGCCATCGTTGGACGACCAAATGTCGGCAAGAGCGCGCTCTTCAACCGCCTGATTGGCCGGCGGCTCGCGATCGTGGAAGATACGCCAGGCGTTACCCGCGATCGTCTCTACGCGCTCAGCGATTGGCGCGGTTTGACCTTCAGCGTCGTCGACACCGCCGGCATCGATCCCCGGGCGGACGTGGCGCACGGTGCGGAGCTCGCGGATGTCACCCGTCGTCAAGCCGAAGCTGCCGCCGATGAATCGGACGTCATCGTTATGGTCGTCGATGCCCAAGCGGGATTTCATCCGCTCGACGATGACGTTGCGGGGATCCTGCGACGCAAACGAAAGCCGATCGTGGTCGTTGCGAATAAAGCCGAGGGCCCGGACGCGGCGGCCGCCGTCCATGCGGAGTTCGGCGGGCTCGGCTTTGGTGAGCCAATCGCCGTTTCGGCGATCCACGGGGAAGGCACGGGCGACCTGCTCGATCGCATCGTTGCACTTTTGCCATCGCAGCTTCCCGATGCTGCGGATATCGACGCGCTTGCACTCGCGGTGATCGGCCGTCCAAACGTCGGAAAGAGCTCTTTGGTCAACGCGCTGCTCGGTGAAGAGCGGGCGCTCGTTTCGCAAAGCCCGGGAACGACGCGCGACGCCGTCGACGCCGTGTTCCAATGGCACGACCGTTCGTTCCGCTTAGTGGACACCGCGGGCTTTCACAAGAAGCCGCAAGCCCACGGAGCGATCGAATACTACGCCGCGCTCCGCTCGTTGTCGGCGATCGCGCGCTGCGACATCGCGCTGCTCGTCTTCGATGCGATGGCGGGCATCATGACGCAGGACCGCCGACTTGCCGGCATCGCTCTCGAAGAGCGCAAAGGCCTCATCATCGTCGGCAATAAGTGGGACCTCGTCCGCGACCAGGCCGGCGACTTTAGTCAGAACGACCTTGCAAAGGTCGTTCGCGAGTCGGTGCCGTTTGCGGCGTTCGCGCCGATTACGTTTCTTTCCGCAAAGACGCATCGCCGGTTGGGCAGCCTCATGCCCATCGTGGGGGCCGTCGCGGAGAATCTCGACCGTCGCGTTCCAACCGCGCAGCTCAACGCGGCGCTGCGCGCTGCGATTCTGGCGCACCCGCCACCGGCAACTGCGGGCAAGCTGCTGCGGATTTATTACGCGTCGCAGCCTTCGACGCATCCTCCTCTCTTCGTTTTTCACTGCAACAACCCCGAACTCGTGCAATCGCATTACAAACGTTTCCTGGAGAATACCATCCGGCAACATTTTGAGTTTGAAGGCGTTCCATTGACGCTCGAGTTTCGCGCACGCCGCGATCGGGACGAGTCGAAGCCGTGAGCGACGTCGGCTTACCCTCGGCGTCTTTGCTCCTGCTTCTGACTGGGATTCCCGTTGCGGCATTTGTCGGGGCGTTCCTGATCGGTTCGATCCCGTTTGGCTACGTTATCGGTCGGGTTTTCTACCGCACCGACATTCGCACGCTGGGTTCCGGAAACATCGGTGCGATGAATGCCCTGCGTACGCTGGGCAAGGCCGGTGCCTTAGCGGTCCTACTGCTCGATGCGCTCAAGGGATTCGTACCGACGATATGGGCTCTGGCATTCTTTCGCGGGCGTCTCGACATCGAAGGCTTGCCACCCGCAGACCAAATCATCGGCGCGTTCGTCGCAACCGGAGCCGTACTCGGGCATTGTTTTTCGCCGTGGCTTCGCTTCCGGGGAGGCAAGGGGGTCGCAACGTCGTTTGGAGCAACCCTTGCTTTATGTTGGCCGGCAGGTCTCATCGGCGTGGGAGGGTGGGCTGTTGGCGCGGCGCTAACCCGCTATTCCTCGGTCGGCTCGATGCTTGGCAGTATCGTCGCGGCAATTGCGATCTGGTTCTTTACAGGCTCGGTTCCCGAAACGCTCTATGGCGCTTTTGCCGCATTGCTGATCCTTTTCACGCACCGAGAAAATATTGCGCGGCTTCGAGCCGGAACGGAAAGAGCCATTCGATTCTCCGGGCGGCGCACGTAAGGGTCTGCCAGCCGCCAGGGCTTGCCTTGCTGCAGCCCGTACTGTGCGCAACGCAATGATTTCGTCAAACGACCTGCGCAACGGCGTGACCATCGTCGTGGATGGCCAGCTTTGGACGGTGATCGAGTTCCTGCACGTCAAACCCGGAAAAGGCTCGGCGTTCGTCCGCACTCGGATGAAGAACGTCAAGACCGGTACCACGTTGGAAAGAACGTTTCGGGCGGGCGAAAAACTCGAGCGGGCCATCGTCGATAACCGGCAGATGCAAATGCTCTACAACGACGCCGAAGGGTACCATTTCATGGACCAGGAGACGTTCGAAAACGTCACGCTCCAGCGCGACCTCATCGGCGATCCCGCCGATTTCTTGAAGGACGGTATGGCCGTCGACGTACAATTCCACGATGGTGTGCCGATCGGTATCGACCTTCCGGCACACGTCGAGCTGAAGATTGTTGAAACCGATCCCGGCTTCAAAGGCGATACCGCGACAAACGCTACGAAACCGGCCAAGCTCGAGACCGGTGCAACCGTCGCAGTTCCGCTCTTCGTAGAAAGCGGCGACGTCATACGCATCGACACGCGTGATCGTCGCTACATCGGGAGGGTCAGCTAGTGTCGCGTCGCGTCTCCCAAGTTCGATGTATAACGCTAGCCGGCTGGCGAGGCTCGGACAAGGAGCGATGAGCGACAAAAGCAGCGCTTTGCGAGCGAAGAGCGACACGGTCCCAGCCCGCCAAGCGGCTAGCCCTTCGGGTCGCGGCGGCGGATGCGCGCCGGCTTTGTTGCTCGTCGGTTACAGA
>DATDIA010000186.1:0-12355 GCA_036521295.1 Candidatus Cybelea sp.
ATAGCAACTTTAACTTCTAGGAGCGACGCGGAGTTCCGCAAGCGCCCCCGTAAGCTGCGCTTCCATCGCCCGCTTTTCGTGCTCGGCGGCAAACGACGCATTGACGGCGTTGCGCACGTAACGCTCCAGCCCGGCCGGCCCGGCAATGCCCTCGACGATTGCGTACTCCCGCTCGATCGAGGTGTGGAACAACGCCGGATCGTCACAGTCGATGGTCACGATGCAGCCGCGGCAGTCGAAATCGAGGTACGGGTGGGGATAGTCCGGCAATCCGGCACCCGTCAGATGGTTCGAGGTGGGACAGATCTCGAGCGGAATTCCCCGCGCCGCAAGAAGATCGACGATGCCCGGGTCTTCGAGCGCCCGAATGCCGTGCCCGATCCGCTGCGCGTGCAGCAGCTCAATAGCATCGAGCACGCTCGCCGGTCCGTCGGTTTCGCCGGCATGGGCCACACAATGCAGCCCGTGCGCACGCGCATACGCAAAAGCATCGACGAAAAACTTCGCGGGAAACCGCGCTTCGTCGCCGCCGAGCGAAATGCCGATCACGTCTAAATCCATCATGCCAGCCATCGCTCGCACCGTTTTCATTGCGTTGTCCGCACCGAAGTTGCGGGTGAGATCGGGCAAGAGTTTGAACGTCGCGGACGGGCGCGCGGCGCGCAGCTCGCCGACGATCGCTTCGATCGTGGAGCGAACGTCGAGTTCCGGATTGAAGAACGTCCAGACTGAGGGCGAAACGAAGAGCTCGCCATAGATCACCCGCTGCTCGAGCGCATCCTCCACGAACTCGCGCGCGAGCCGCGCGTAATCTTCCGGTTCTTGCAAGGAGCGGCTGACGGAAGCGAAGATCAGCAAAAACTCATCGAAATCTTTGAACCGGTATGGATCCGATCTATCGACGGGTTCGCTCGGCTCGTCGGTAAACGCGGCACCGCCGATGGCATCGGCCCGGCGGTAACGAAGCGGCACGCCGTGCTTTTCCGCAAGCTCGACGAAGGTCGAGCCACGCAAGCTGCCCTCGAGATGGCAGTGCAAGTGAACTTTGGGCAGCGACGCCGCGAGCGACCCCAGTGTCATCCCATCGCTTTCGGCATCGGCCCGGCAGGCACCGCGCCGGCCTGCTTGCGGCGGGAGGGGCGAAACCCGAGCCGTCGTATTGTAGTCGTTCTTATCGCGGGGTGGAGCAGTCCGGTAGCTCGTCGGGCTCATAACCCGAAGGACGGTGGTTCAAATCCACCCCCCGCAACCAATCAAAAAGGATCGAGCGTCAGATTTCCACGGCCGATCTCATAGTCGGCCATGCCGTAATAGATCTCGAATTCCCGTTCGCCGCGGCGGTCGATCCCGCTAGGAAAAACCACGTGGCCAACCGCGCCGTGAAGTTCGGGGCCGGATTTCGGAACGAAGAGCGGGTGCGGCGACCGAAAGAGGATGCGGTCGAGCCGTTGCGTGTCGTGGATGAGGACGCCCGCACAGTACCGTAATAACGCGACGCCGTCCGGATGCGAAAGCTCGTCGACACCGTGAATTACCGAGAGCCAGCCTTCGTCGATGCGAACCGGAGGCGCTCCGGCGCCTACCTTGATCGTTCCCCAGTTCGCCGGCGGCAGTTCGAGACGGTGCGTTTCGGTGGCCACACAGAGCGCGTCGATATCGGCTCGTATCGCGGCGAGCGGAGCGTAGGCGATGGAGATCCCTTCGCGCCGGCTCGGCGGCAGCGCTTCGATTTCCAAAAGCGTCTCCTTGGCGTTGCCGGAGAGTTGCAGAGTCGGACGATGATAAAAAGCGAGCGATTCAACGCCGGACGGTGAGATCACCGGTTCGGGAAAGATGGCGGAGTCTTTATCGGCGAAGGGTTCGTCGCTGCCTTGAAATTGCAGCAGTCCTAATCGCGTCCAGAGCAGGCCATCTTCCGAGATCGCGACCGCAACTTCGGGGCCCCGCGGCCCGAATGCAACGTATGCCATCACGTACCGATCGATAGCCGGGACAAAAGTGACGCGCGGATCTTCACAGCCATATCCGTCGGGTCCATCCCGCAGTTCGTATGGCGCTTCCGGTTCGAGCGCGAATCCCCGAAACTCAAGTTCCAAAGAGCCGTCGCTGCGCTCGTTTGCGCGAAACGAGCCGATGCGGGAAATGTTTCCGGGCGCCACCATGCGCGGATAGAGCTGCAATGCGTTGTCGCGCAGGCGCGCGCAGGCAGGGTTCAAGGTTCCCATACGTCCGAGCGTCGCGCTCGGCTTCAGGACGATGCCCGAACGCGCGAACTTCAAAGCAAGCCGGTCTCTTTGCCGACCTGCTCGAACGCCGCAAGTGCCCGATCCATCTCATCCTTGGTGAGCGCGGCGCTAATCTGCACGCGGATGCGCGCGGTCCCTTCCGGCACGACCGGATAGCCGAATCCAGTGACGAAGACGCCGGCCTTCAGCAGCTTGTCGCTGATTGCAATCGCAAACGCCGTCTCACCAACGATGATCGGCACGATCGCACTTTCGGTGATCAGCGGCTTGTAACCAATGCGCTCGAGGGCGACGCGAAAATATTGGGTTTTATCGCGCAGATCTCGCACGAGCTCGGGATGCGTCTCAAGGTAGTCGATTGCCGCAAGCGAGCTGCAGGCTACCGTTGCCGGGAGCGCGTTCGAGAAGAGCTGCGGCCGCGAGCGTTGGATCAGCGTATCGATCAAGGCGCTGCTGCCGGCAACGAATCCGCCGGCCGCGCCGCCGAGCGCTTTTCCGAGAGTGCCCGTGATTACGTCGACCTCCCCCGTGAGCCCGTAATGTTCGACCGTGCCCCGTCCGGTCTCGCCCATCACGCCCGTCCCGTGAGAATCGTCTACTACGACGATAGCGCCGTACCGCTTCGCGAGCCCGACGATCTCGGGCAGCTTTGCGAGATCGCCTTCCATCGAGAAGACCCCGTCGGTCACGACGAGGATCGGAAAGCAGCCCGCGACGCTCTTGAGCTTTGCCTCGAGCTCGCCCATGTTCGCGTGCTTGAACCGTTCGCGACGCGCTTTAGAGGCGAGCCGAACACCATCGATGATTGACGCGTGGTTGAGCTCGTCGGAAACGATCGCCGACCCCTCATCGCAAATCGTAGGAAAGAGGCCGGTATTAGCGTTCCAGCACGAAACGTACGATAGGGCCGCCTCCGTCCCTAAGAATGCCGCGATTCGGCGTTCCAAGACCCGGTGAATGTCGAACGTGCCGCAGATGAAACGCACCGATGCGGTGCCCGCGCCGTACTTATCCAGCCCGCGCTTTCCGGCTTCGATGACTTCCGGCTGATCCGCCAAACCCAAATAGTTGTTGCTGGAAAGAACGATGACGTCGCCGGCCTCTTCCATATGGACTTCGGGTGCCATCGGTGTCGTCAAGTGACGAAGATGCTTGTAAGTTCCCGCTTTCTTAAGCGCCTCGAGATCGGTCTGCAGCTTCTCTTCGAACGCTTGATTCATGACTTGTCGATGTCTCCTTTAAAATCGAGAACGATCTTGACCGACTCTCCCTTTTCCATCAGGTCGAAGGCGCGGTCAAACTCCGTGTATGGCAGCACGTGCGTGATGATCGAGCTGGGATCGACTCGGCCGCTCTTGACCAGCGCTTCGGTTTGGTACCATGTTTCGAACATGCGCCGCCCATTGACCCCCAGCACCGTAAGCCCTTTAAAAATGATGCGGTCGGCGAGATTCAGGTTGACGTTGCCGGCGGGAATCCCGAGCAGCGCGGCGGTTCCACCATTACGGAGCAGCTGCAAGCCGAGATCTATCGCCTCGCCGCTGCCCGACATCTCCAGCAGCACGTCCGCACCGTCGCCGCGCGTGCGTCGCTTGATCTCTGCAACGAGGTCGCTTTGATTGGCAACGAACGTTGCGTCGGCGCCGAGGCGTTGCGCCAGCTCGAGCTTGGCGCGATTCAAGTCGATCGCATACACGGCAGTCGCTCCCGCAGCGCGCGCTACCGGGATCGCCATGAGGCCGATCGACCCGACGCCGGTAATAACGACGCTTTTGACGCTGACGCCGGCGGACATCACCGTATGAACGGCGTTACCCAGCGGGTCGAATATCGCGGCACATTCGTCAGGTATCGCCGGATCGAGCCGCCACACATTGTACTCGGGGACCGCGACGTATTCGGCGAACGCGCCATCGCGATCGACGCCGACAATCTCGACGCGTTCGCAGATGTGCGCCTGCCCGGTGCGGCAGAGCAGGCACGTGAGATCGGCGATGTGTCCTTCCGCTGAGACGCGCTCTCCGACGCGAATCGAGCGTACCGCAGCGCCGACCGCGGCAACCGTTCCCATGAACTCGTGTCCGACCACCAGCGGGGGCTTGACCCGGCGTTGGGCCCAAGAATCCCACACGTAGATATGGCGGTCCGTTCCGCAAAGACCGGCCTTCTCAACGCGGATCAATACGTCGCTGGGGCCGATCTCGGGTACCGGAACCTCGCTCAAGAGAAAGCCGGGGGCCGAGCTCGGCTTGACGAGGGCCCTCATCGTCAAAGGCATGAGGGCGCGGTAATTTCACGCGAGCGCGCCGGAAACCCCGGCGGCCTGCTACTCCTTGGAGAAAACGGCGAGATCGCGTGCCGTAATGAAGACCTCTTCGTCTTTACGAAGCGCGAGGTCGCGAAAACGCTCCTGCGCCATCTCGACGTGAACCGCCGCACCCCACTCGGTAACTGCCTCGACCTTGACGAACGGGCCCGCCGCATGGATGTGCTTCGTGGTGGCGCGAAAGTGGTTGGCTCCGTTGGGGTGGCGCGTGATCTCCAAAGCGTGGGGTCGCACGAAAACGATGTGTCCCGTATCCTCCCGATCGATGCGGGCCATCCCATTTTCGACTCGCCCGTGAAACAAATTGACGTTTCCCAAAAAGTTATAGACAAATGAAGTGGCGGGGCGATTGTAGACTTCGTCGGGCGTGCCGACCTGTTCGATCCGCCCGCGATTCATGACCGCGACCTGGTCGGCGACTTCCAGAGCTTCATCCTGATCGTGCGTCACGAAGACGCTGGTAACGCCGACCTCGTCGTGAAGCTGACGCAGCCACCGCCGCAGCTCCAAACGAACCTTTGCATCGAGAGCGCCGAAAGGCTCGTCTAAGAGCAGGACGCTCGGCTCGACTGCCAGCGCTCGGGCAAGGGCTACGCGCTGGCGTTGACCGCCGGAAAGCTGAGAGGGATACCGTGTGGCCTGATTGCCCAATTGAATGAGGTCGAGTAACTCCCCGACGCGTTCGCGAATCCGCTGCGGTGTGGGGCGCGTTCCTCGTGGGCGTACGCGCAGACCGAAAGCGATGTTTTCGTAAACCGTCATGTGGCGAAAGAGCGCATAATGCTGAAAGACGAAACCTACTCGCCGCTCGCGTGCGCTGCGATCGCTGATGTCCTCACCGTCGAACTGCACCGTTCCCGAATCGGCGATCTCCAGCCCGGCGATGACGCGCAGGAGCGTCGTTTTACCCGAGCCCGACGGGCCCAGCAGTGCGACGAGGCGGCCGCGCGGGATGTCGAGATCCACCTGATCGAGCGCGGTAAAACGCCCAAAGGTTTTGGTGACGTTGCGAATGGCGATGCTCATGCGAGCTTTCTCCTAAGCGTTCCGACCCTCCACTCCACGAGGCTCTTGACGACCAGCGTCGCCAGGGCCAACAACGCGAGAAGCGATGCGACCGCAAAGGCAGGGACGTATTGATATTCGTTATAGAGCACTTCGATCTGCAGCGGCATCGTGTCGGTTAGGCCGCGAATGTGGCCCGAGACGACTGACACGGCCCCAAACTCTCCCATCGCGCGCGCGTTGCAGAGAATGACGCCGTAAAGCAGCGCCCACTTGACGTTGGGGAGCGTGACCCGCAAGAAGGTTTGCCAGCCGTTGGCGCCCAGCGTTATCGCCGCTTCTTCCTCATCGTTGCCTTGGACGGCGATCAGCGGAAGCAGTTCGCGTGCGATAAAAGGAAAGGTTACGAAGATGGTGGCGAGGACGATTCCCGGGACGGCAAAGATGATGTGAACGTTATGCGCCGTCAGCCACGGACCGAGCAATCCTTGGGCGCCGAAGAGCAGCACGTAGGTTAGACCGGCGACGACCGGAGAGACGGAGAACGGCAAGTCGATCAACGATATTAAGAAGCTCTTTCCGAAGAACTCAAACTTGCCGATCGCCCACGCCGCCGCGACACCGAAGACCAGATTCGCCGGCACCGCAATTGCGGCGGCAATCAGCGTCAATCGGATGGCCGAGAGCGTATCGTGATCGGTAAAGCTGTGAAAGTACGCAACGACGCCCTGCCCGAAGGCGATGGTGAAGATCAGCGCAAGCGGCGCCAAGAGAAACACGGTAAGAAAGAGCACCGTCGTGCCGATGAGCACCCCGCGGACGAGCGCCGTCTCGGTAATGGCCGGCGCAACGCGCGAGGGGAGCGCGCTAACCATCGAGCGCCACTGCCGGAATCAACGGGAGCGATTGCGGCGCCTCACGGTTTTCACTGCGGGCGCTCCAGCGCTGCAGTGTATTGATTCCGACGAGCATGACGAACGAGAGCAATAGCATGACGACCGCAATCGCCGTCGCGCCCGCGTAGTCGTACTCCTCGAGCTTGGTGACGATCAAAAGCGGTGTGATCTCGGTCCTCATTGGCATGTTGCCGGCGATGAAGATCACCGATCCGTATTCCCCGACACCGCGAGCAAAGGCTAACGCGAATCCGGTAAGGGCCGCTGGAAAGATTGCGGGGTAAAGGACTCGCGCGAACGTTTGCAGGCGACTGGCTCCCAAACTCATAGCGACCTCTTCGAGCTCTTTGTCGAGGTCCTCCAGCACCGGCTGGACGGTGCGCACCACGAACGGAAGGCCGATGAAGGTCAGCGCTACGACGATGCCGAGGCGCGTAAACGCTACGTGGACGCCGAGTGCTGCGAGCGGCTTACCAAACCAACCGGTCGTGGCGTAGAGCGTCGTCAATGCAATTCCCGCCACTGCGGTGGGAAGTGCGAACGGCAAGTCCACCAGCGAATCGAGGATGCGCTTTCCCGCAAACTGATAACGCACCAAGACCCAAGCGACGAGCGTGCCGAGAACGAAGTTAACGAGAGCGCCGATCAACGCCGCCCCAAAGCTCAGCTCGTAGGAAGCCAACGCGCGCGCCGTTGTGACGATGCGCCAAAATTCGTGCCAGCCGATCTTCGAGGTTTCGATAAAAGTCGCCGAGAGCGGAATCAGCACGATCAACGACAAGTAGAAGATGGTGAAGCCAAGCGTCAATCCGAATCCCGGAAGGATGCTGCGCCGCCGTAACTGCACGAGCTTTGCCACGATCGTTACTGATTCGACTGGTAGATTTGATCGAAGATGCCGCCATCGGCGAAGTACGCTTGCTGGGCTTTCCTCCATCCACCGAACTTGTCGATGTCGACCAGCTTCATCGAGGGAAACTGGGAGGCATACCGCTTGGCGACCGATGCGAGCCGTGGCCGGAAGTAGTGCCGCGCGATAATCTCTTGCCCCTGCGGCGAGAAAAGATAGTCAAGGTAGGCCTGAGCGACGCGCCGGGTTCCTTTCTTGGCGACGACGGCGTCAACCAATGCAACGGGCGGCTCGGCAAGGATGCTCAGCGCCGGCCGCACGATCTCAAAGCGGCCGCGTCCCAACTTGTCGACCGCCAGCAGCGCATCGTTTTCCCAAGCAATCTCCACGTCGCCGATTCCGCGCTCGACGAAAGTCGTCGTCGAGCCGCGAGCGCCGGAGTCGAGCACCGGAACGTTTTTGTACAGCTTCGTAACGAAGGCCTTAGCCGAAGCGGAGTTTCCGCCTCGCTGACTCGTCGCGTACCCCCAGGCGGCAAGAAAGTTCCAGCGAGCACCGCCCGAAGTTTTTGGATTCGGCGTAATGACTGAGATGCCGGGCTTGACTAAGTCGTCCCAATCTCGAATATGCTTTGGGTTGCCTTGGCGGACCAAGAAGACAATCGTTGACGTGTAGGGCGTACTCTTATACGGGAGGCGAGTCTGCCAATTTTCCGGCAACAGTTTCGCCTTATCGGCAATGGCGTCGATGTCGTAGGCTAGCGCCAGCGTGACCACGTCGGCTTGCAGCCCGTCGATGACCGCTCGTGCCTGCTTTCCTGAACCGCCGTTCGACTGCTGAACCGTCACGCTTTGCCCGGTCTTCGCTTTCCAGTAGTTGGCAAAAACCGTGTTGTAATCGTCGTAGAGTTCGCGCGTCGGATCGTAAGACACGTTGAGAATCGTCGCCGGCGCCGGCGGTTGCGCGACGGCCAAACCACCCCCAAGCGCCAGTGAGATGCAGAATATCAGCGCCGCGCTCAAGGCCCAGGTCACGCGACGACGCCCAAGATCAGATAGAAGCATGTGCTTGCAGGGATCTCCTTTTGCTTGTAGGTTGGGGACAACGCGCAAAGTTGCGCTGAGTCATCTATTCGTGCTCTTCAAGAATGACCCTGGTCATTTATTTAAATTTTTAAAGGGGATCGTGCTCGAAAATGCGCGATCCCCTTTTCCCGATGCAGCCCTAGCAGGCTACAGCTTGCCCGCGCTCCTAGAAATCGTATTCCAGCTGAGCGCGATTGTACTTAAAGAGCGGTATGCCGCCGAACTCGGTTGCGCCCGGAAGCGAGCCCGCCGGGCAACTCGTCGTTCCGGCCGCTCCGCAGAACGTGTTTGAAAGCGAACGCTGGATGTACCGGTATCGCAGCAGCAAGCCGTGGTAGGGCCCTTTTACGGGAACGTGGCTGAAGCGGTATCGTCCGTCGAGCACCCAGATATTGGTGTTCTCAGGCGCCAACGCATTGTTGTAGTTGTACCACGCGTCGGTTGCGATGAAGATCCACTTCTTGTTGGTCGAAGTGTACTGCATCCCGACTTTCCACGACGTTCCCGGTGCGCGCCGGTCTGCCTGGCCTTGCGTGGAGCTCGTCGTGAAGAGCGGATCGCTGTCGTAGTTGTCGGTGTACGGGCTTGCCCAGCCGCCGTAGTAGATGCTCGTCGTTCCGTTAGGATTATCGAAGCACTGCGCGGCATTGAGTGGGAGGAAATACGCGAGCGTCGCTCCCTTGGCGGTGATTTGGTTGTTGGCGTTGCTGCAAGTCACATTCTTGGGCAGAAAGACGGTATCGGTCTTCCACGGAATCTGATCGTAGCCGGCAGTCAAAAGGAAGTTCTTGGCGACGGTGGCGCCGATCTGCGCGCCGAAGACTTGGCTGTTGACCTTGCCGATGTACGACTGGCCGGCGTTACTCTCGGTTCCGCCTTGCAGCGCGATGAACGGCGCCAATGAGCCGTTGAACGTGTACTTACCGTCGCCCCACCACATGTTGACGAGATCGCTTACGTTATAGAAGTATCCGTTGGCCGAGAACCCAGGACCGCCGTCGGGATTTCCATAGCCCAGCTTGCCCATCGCAAAGCCGTTGGTATTGATCCCGACGCCTCCCGGAAAGTAAATATTGGGAGCCATGCCGTTGTTGCCGGCTGGGAAACTGGTCAGCAGTGTCTGCTGACTGAACGTCGAGCTCGTCCGGTTCTCAAACGCCAGCATATCTGCGGCTTCGACCGTCCAATACGAAGGCGCCGTATAGCTCAGATAAGCACCTTCAAAAGCCGCGGGTTTGATACGGGAATCTGACGGATTTGCCCACGGCGAATTGAAGAGCACGTTGCCAAGCTGACCGTCGAAACCGTGTGCCTTGTAACCCAAATACGCCTGATAAAACGTGCTCAGCGCAAACGGAGGCAACGTCTCGTCCTGATTGGTATTCGGAGGGACTTGCGAACCGCACTCGGCACCCTTCGCGTTGTTCGCCGGGACGGCGCACGAGCCGAAGGAAGTCGAATACTGGTACGTACCGCCGACGTTCCAACCCGAAGGAAAGTCGTACTCGCCATGCAGCGCGATTGCGTTGGCCCAACTCGCCTGATTGACGCCGTTCGAGTTGTACTTGGCACCGGGAGCGTAGTCGAATTGCGTACCGGGGTTGTTCGACGCGTTTTGCCGCGTGAAGTAGTACGAGCGGAGGTACCCGCCGAGCACGAGCGGATTCGGCGTGGGCGGTGGAGGTGGCGGCGGTGCGACCGTCGCTTCGGGAACCGGCGGTGGGGGTGCCTCGGTCGGCGGAGGCGTCGCCGGGATGTAACGAACGACCACGAGATGGCGGTCGGGAACCCATTGCACGTACGCGCCCATGCCTTCTGAAATGACGCGAACGGGAACGAGCACGACGCCTTGATAGACGATCGGCGGCACGTCCAGCGGGCGCGACTCGCCGTTGATCATGACCTCCGGTTTGCCTACCGTCACGACGACTTGCGCTCCGGCCTTGCTGACGGTTGCGGTCTTGCTGGCTGCATCGTAGGAAACCGTCGCGCCCATCTGCTCGAACATCGAACGCAACGGGATGAAAATCGTGCCGCCGCGCACGAGCGCCGCCAAGACACGTCCCTGCTTCAAAATGTCGGGACTGGCGTAGACGTGACGATCGTTGTAGAGGATGGGAATTTGCCCTGACGGTGGAGCCCCGAAATCGGCCGGTGGTGGCGAGCCCGTCTGTGCCACTGGTGTTCCCAGCGTTTCCGCCAGTGCCAAAGACGTGCCGCTTAGGACCGTCGCCAACGTTAGGAGCGTTACGCGGGCATATAAGCTAATCATTACGAAGCAGGACCCTCCTTTAATAAAAAGTAACCGACGTCACTTCGAAGTCTTTCGGAAATAACCTCGGTCAACTTATAACGGTTTGCGGGTGAAGTGTCAATCAAGGGGCCGGCCTGAGTCACTGGTGTCCCCTGCGTTTGCGCCGTTCGAAGCCTGCCGCTTCGAACCATCGCCGCCGCAACGGCCCGCGATGCGAGCGAAAGTCGATACCACGATAGGGGAATCTCCTTTGTAGCGCAGCCTCTACGTAACGAGTCTAGCGCCCGCCGATTAAGCCTGTCTTAACGGACTCTCGGCGTTGCGGACCTCGCGGCACGCTTATCCAAACCGGCCGCTGATGTAATCCTCGGTGCGCTTATCTTTCGGCTTGGTGAAGATCGTTGCCGTGGTATCGGCTTCAACCAGGTCGCCGAGAAGAAAAAAGGCGGTGTTGTCGCTGACGCGTGCCGCCTGCTGCATTGAGTGCGTCACGATGACGACCGTGTACGATTTCTTTAGTTCATCGATGAGGTCTTCGATCTTCGCGGTTGCGATTGGGTCGAGCGCCGACGCCGGCTCATCCATCAAGACCACCTCCGGATCGATCGCGAGACAGCGCGCAATGCAGAGCCGTTGCTGCTGGCCGCCCGAGAGCGCGAGCGCGGAACGGTTTAGACGATCCTTGACCTCGTCCCAGAGCGCTGCGTGAACTAAGCTGCGTTCGCAGATCTCCATCAACTTCAGCGTGCTTCGCTCCCCCTGGATTCGCGGGCCATAAACCACGTTATCGAAAATGGACTTGGGAAACGGATTGGGCCGTTGGAAGACCATTCCGATCCGGTAACGGATCGTTACCGGATCGACGTCGGGCGCGTAAATATTTCGATCGTCGAGCAGAACCTTTCCCTCGACGCGCGCGCCGGGCGTTAAGTCGTGCATTCGATTGAGCGCGCGAATGAACGTCGACTTGCCGCAACCCGAAGGCCCAATCAGCGCCATGACGCGGTGCGCCGGCACTTTGAGCGAGGCATTCTTGATGGCGTGAAAGGCGCCGTAATAGACGTCGAGATGCTCGACGTCTATTTTCGTCTGATTCGAAACAGCCGCAGGATCTTCCATGCTGGCAAACATCTATCGGCGTCTTCGTCGCCGGTCAGAAGATGCCCGTCCGCTCTTAAGAAGCATAATCTTCGCTACGCGCCACCTTCCCGCTTGATACGCATAATCGGAAGCCGAATCGTAATGGCGGTCCCCCGTCCGAGCATCGATTCGGCCGAGATGGCGCCGCCGTGCGCGTCGACGATTCCCTTGACGATCGCCAAGCCGAGGCCTGCGCCGCCGCTGCCGCGCGTACGAGAGCGATCTACGACATAAAAGCGCTCGAAGATATGCGGAAGGTCGCGATACGGAATACCTTCGCCGGTGTCGCGTACGCGCAACACCGCATCGCTATCGCGCGCATCGAGTTCTACTCGTATTCGCCCCCCTCCGGACGTGTGACGAAGCGCATTGTCGATAAGGTTGACGAAGACTTGTGCCAGCCGGTTTGGATCGGCCTCGACCCTCACGGGCCGAAGCGCGGCCAATTCGAGCGAGATGCCCTTATTGGAAGCTTGTTGCTCGAAAGAAGCGACGATTGGGCGGGCAACCTCTTCCAGATCGACGTCGCTCACGTCGAGCTTGAGCGCTCCCG
>DATDIA010000187.1:0-5188 GCA_036521295.1 Candidatus Cybelea sp.
AGCTCGTTGAGGTGGGCCGGAATGACGCCCCAGGCGCCTTGCACCGCAAACTGCATCGCGAAGGCGCCCGCCGCGAGCAGCGTAATCGTGGGGCTGAAAGCCCAGAGCGGTATCGCGCAGGCGGCGAGAACCGCGCAGAGCATCACCATTACGCGTCGCCCGAAGCGTTGCGAGAGGGTGCCGAAGAGAATGCCGCCGCCGATCGCGCCGACGGCTGCGATCACCGAGAGCAGCGTCACCGTAGCGTGCGAGAAGCCGCGGCCTTTTTCGAGGAAGGTCGCGTAGAGATCTTGCGTGCCGTGCGACATCCCGTTCATCGCGGCGAGAAACGCGACGGCATAGAGGAAGAGGGGCCAGTGCGCGCGCAGCGACTGCAGTAGGAGCGTGCCGGACGGCGCGATGCGTTGCGCGCGGCCGGCGAGCCACACGGGCGATTCTGGGACGCTCGAGCGGATGAAGAAGATCAGGCCCGCGGGGAGTACGCCGATCACGAAGAGTCCCCGCCAATCCCAGTGCGTGTACTTGAAGACGAGAAAGTACGCCAGCGCGGCAAGCAGGTAGCCGACCATGTAGCCCTCTTGCAGAAAGCCGCTGAAAAAACCGCGGCGCTTGGGCGGGAGTGATTCCATCGCCATTGCGGCGCCCAGGCCCCACTCGCCGCCCATCGCGACGCCGTAGAGCGCGCGTAACGCGAGAAATACCGTGAAGTTCGGCGAGAACGCCGTGAGCAGTTCGACGACGGAGTAGAAGGCGATGTCGACCATCAGCGGCGTGCGGCGGCCGTAGCGGTCGGCGAGCCAGCCGAAGAGCAAGGCCCCGATCGGGCGGCACGCGAGCGTCAGCGTCAAGGCGAACGCCACTTCGGCGATCTCTTTGTTGAAGCTCGTCGCGATGCGCGTGATCACAAAGGTCAGCAAGAAAAAGTCGAACGCGTCGAGCGTCCAGCCGAGAAATGACGCGATGAAGGTCTTGCGTGCGGCGGAGGTCATCTCCATCGGGCGTCGCGTTCGACGCGGCCGCGGTTCTACCCCAGGATAGAGGTAGGGGACAGGCTTAGCTGTCCCCTACGCGGTGTCTAAGCGCCGATCGGCGCTCGCACCAACTTTTCCGTCCTTCGACAAGCTCAGGATGACACGGTGTTACTGGGCGGAGACGGCGTTACTGGCCGCTGCCGCTCGTTGGGCTGGCTGAGGTTGACGGCGAGGGTGATGGCGATGGAGTCGGCGTGCTGCCGGGAGGGAGTTGCGCGCCATACATTGCGAGCAGCCAGATCTGGCTATGTCGCACGGTTATCTTCGGCACGGTGAAGGTGAACTGCACCGTGTTGCTCGTCGGCGTCGTGAACTTGGCGTAGTTGCCGATCAGCTGATCCGTGCGCTTGCCGCGCAGGTACGTTTCATTGTACAGCTGCACGGCGAAGACGCGGCCGCTGTACTGCAGCGAGGGCAGCGTGTACTGCACTTGCGAACCGCCGTTGAGCACGAAATCGGTATTGGACTGCAGGCGGATCGCCATCAGCGGCGTCACGTGCATGAAAGCGGGGTTCGGGTTGGTCATCGTCGGGACGTCTTTCGGCAGCGGCTCGACCTGCAGCGTCATCAAACCGCCAGGCGGCGGCGACGGCGTCGGCGTGTCGTCGGCGCTGTCGCTGTCGTCGCTATCGTCGGAGGATGCGCTCGGCTGCGGCGTGGGCGTCGGCGACGCGGTAGGCTTTGCGGTCGGAGCTGCCGATCCACTCGGTCCCGGGCTCGCTGGGATGTTGAAAGCCAGGTTGCAGGCGTACTGCTGATTGAGCAGCGCAACGTTGGGGCACTTCAATCCGGCGGGCCCCTGCGAGATCGGATATTGGGCTTCATTGGGTGCAAGCGTTGCGCCGGGGTTGGCCAGCTCGGCTTGCCCGTTCATGCCAATCGTCGGCCCGGACATTCCGCCGGC
This sequence comes from Candidatus Cybelea sp., assembly GCA_036521295.1. GTDB lineage: Bacteria > Vulcanimicrobiota > Vulcanimicrobiia > Vulcanimicrobiales > Vulcanimicrobiaceae > Cybelea. The sequence continues at coordinate 1,936 of DATDIA010000187.1, forward strand.
GCCTGAGTTGGAGTTCAAGTTGCCGCCGCCGGCCATCCCGCCGCCTGCGCCGATGCTGCCGGGCTGCGAGACGGGCGGGGTCATGTCGCCCATGCCGCTATCGAGCCCGCTGCCTTGACAGGAGGCTAGAACCAGCGCGAGCGCGCCAAAAGCGGCGCGAGTATCTAATCTCATCGTCCTTATCGTTTCGCTTCGACTACGGTCCGCAATTCGTCAACGAAGCCACCAATCGAAACGTTGCGTTTCTCTTCGGTTCCCCGTTGATTTACGTTAACGGTAGCGTCTTCAACCTCTCGCTTGCCCGCCACTAAAATGTATGGCACTTTTTGCGTCTTCCAATGCCGAATTTTGTATCCGAGCTTTTCATTCGATTCGTCGAGCTCGGCACGAAAGCCCGCTTTTGTCAGCTGATCGACCACTCCCCGAGCGTACCCCGATTCATTCTCTGATATCGGCGCAACGACGGCTTGGATCGGCGCCAGCCAAGCGGGGAAGGCTCCGCCGTAGTGCTCGATGAGCGTGCCGAAGAAGCGTTCGAGCGACCCGGCAAGCGCGCGGTGAATCATGACCGGGCGATGATCTTGACCGTCGCTGCCGCGATACTTCAGCTCGAATCGTTCGGGCAGAACGAAATCAACCTGGACCGTACCAAGCTGCCACGGACGGCCGAGCGCATCGCGAACGTTGATATCGAGCTTTGGACCGTAGAAGGCGCCGCCGCCTTCGTCGACGGTGTAGGGCAGCTCGTGGCTTTCGAATGCGTTACGAATCGCCTTCTCGGCGACGGCGTCGGTCTCACCGCGATCCTCGAGCGCGCGGCGCGAGAGCACGTACTCGAAATCGGTGAAGGCGAAGGCCTTCATCAAGCGCAGCGCTTCGTCGAGGGTTTGTTCGAACTCGTGCTGCAACTGATCGGGCGTACAGAAGAGATGGGCATCGTCTTGCGTGAAGCCGCGCACGCGGTTGAGCCCGTGCAACACGCCGGAGCGTTCGAAGCGATAGACCGTCCCAAATTCGGAAAGGCGCAGCGGCAGATCGCGATAGCTGCGCAGCGTGTTCCGGTAGATGAGGATGTGGCCTGGGCAGTTCATCGGCTTTAACCGGAACCGCTGGCCCTCCACCTCGATGGGTCCGAACATGTTCTCACCAAAGTTAGCGAGATGTCCTGAGATTTCGTATAGACGCTCGTGGGCGACGTGCGGCGTGACGACCGGCTGATAACCCCGCTCTCGCAGGCCCTCGCGGATGAAATTCTCGACGATCTCGCGGACGATGGTGCCCTTGGGGTGCCAAAAAACCAGCCCACCGCCGGCCGCCTCTTCAATTGAGAAAAGGCCGAGTTCGGTGCCGAGGCGCCGATGGTCGCGCCGGCGGCCCTCCTCGAGGCGCGCCAAGTACGCGTCGAGCTCCGTTTTGTCGTACCAAGCGGTCCCATAGATCCGCTGGAGCATGGGCCGGTGCTCGTCGCCCCGCCAATAGGCTCCGGCCACGCTGGTGAGCTTGAATGCCCCGATTGCTCCGGTCGAATCGGCGTGGCCGCCGCGGCATAGGTCGGTGAACTCGCCGATCGTGTAGAGCGTGATCGGCTCGTCCTTGGGGATCTCGCTCGCGATCTCAACCTTATAAGGGTTGCCCTTGAAGGCGTCGATGGCTTGGTTTCGGGCGACCTCGCGGCCGGTCATCGGGTAATCCGAGGCCACGATCTCATTCATCCGCTTCTCGAGACGCTCGAGGTCCTCGGGCGTGAACGGGTCGGGCCGATCGAAATCGTAGTAGAACCCGTTCTCGATCGCCGGCCCAATCGTCGGCTTCGCCTCCGGGAATAGATCCTGGACGGCATAGGCGAGTACGTGAGCCGCGGTATGCCGCAGCTCCGGAAGAGTGGCCATATCGGCGCCGTGCCTTCGGTGCGTCCCTCCGGGGCTCATCCTTCGACCGTCCTTCGACTATCCTTCGACAAGCTCAGGATGACATTCCTTAGCGCCTGCGCGAAGCGCAGTCCTGAGCCACGCGCGTAGCGCCGAGTCGAAGGCTCAGGATGACAGGTAGCTAGGCTGCCTAAGACACAAGGGGTTCTTAATATGGAGTTAATCGGGCTGCATTACAAATAAGGCAGGCCTTCGGCTCTGGAGCGGAGGCCGCAATTTTTCCTCGCTACAAGGAGCCTGAACTCTGTGATACGTTCGTTGCGTCGCTGCTCTGCTGCGCTCGCCGTTGTGGCTGCCCTAGCCGTGCCCGCTGCTGCCGCCACGCAGCTTACCGGAGCGGGGTCGACCTTCGACTTCCCGTTCTTCTCGAAAGCCTTCTATATTTATAGCCAGAAGAATCCCGACGTTACCGTCAACTACCAGTCGATCGGCAGCGGCGGCGGCATCAAGCAATTCAGCGCGAAGACCGTTGATTTCGGGGCGACCGACGTTCCGATGAACGCCGAAGAGTTGGCCGGCGCGAAGGATCCCGTCCTTCAGCTTCCGGTGACCCTCGGCGGCGCCGCCATGGCCTACAACCTTCCCGGCGTCGACAACCTGAAGCTGACGCGTCAGGTCGTGGCCGACATCTTCCTCGGCAAGATCACCAAGTGGAACGACCCGCAGATCACCAAGCTCAATAAGGGCACGAACGTCCCGGACACGTCGATCGTCGTCGTGCACCGTTCGGATGGTTCGGGTACGAGCTACATCTTCACGGACTTCCTGAGCCACGTCTCGCCGGAATGGAAGAGCAAAGTCGGCACGGGTAAGAGCCCGTCTTGGCCGACCGGCGTCGGTGCGAAAGGGAATGAAGGCGTCGCCGGGCAGATCCGTAACACGCCGGGCGGCATCGGTTACGTCGAGATGGCGTACGTCGTCGAGAACAAGATGACGGCCGCGTTGCTGGAGAACAAGGCCGGCAAGTGGGTTGCCTGCACGCCCGAGAGCGTCGCGGCGGCCGCTGCGAGCAAGCCCGAGGTGAGCGCCTCGAACTTCTCGATCGTCGACGCTGCCGGCGCCAACTCGTATCCGATCACCGGCTATTCGTGGGTCGTCGTCTACAAGAAGCCTTCGGATGCCGCCCGCGCGAAAGCCCTCTACAACGTGCTCTCGTGGCTGATCGGACCCGCTGGACAAGACAACGCGAAGTCGGTAGACTACGTACCGTTGCCGCACAACGTCCAAGAGACCGCGGCCGCGACCCTTCGCCAGATGCAGCACTGATTGTCAGCTGAGCCGCAGTTTCGGCGCGTTGCGCGTTTCGTAAGCCCTGTCGAGCGCGG
>DATDIA010000188.1:0-7977 GCA_036521295.1 Candidatus Cybelea sp.
GCCCCGCCGACAATCTTCGTCCCGTCGGGCGCCGAGTCCATGCTCACGGTAGCAGGATCGCCGAGTTCCGCGCCACCTGAAGATTCGAAGACGGTGAGCGATGACGATTTCGCGGGATCCAAAGCCGGCGGCGCAAACTGCGGACTTTGCGCCGGAGGTTCGACCGCTGTGTAATTTGATAGTCCGGTGCCGGCGGCGAGGATATTACGATTGCCCGCTGCCACGTAGAGCGGGAAATCACCGACCGGAAGCGAGCGCACCACGGTCCGCGAGGCGAGATCGATCGCAACCAGGGTGTTGCCAAGGTTGTCCGCTACGTAAGCCGTGCGATCGTTCGGCGCAATCGCGATCTGCGCAGGAAAGGGGTGCCTGCCTGAAGCGGACGGCAATGCGACCGACTGCGCGAATGTCAATTGCCCGCTGCCGTCAAGATCAAAGACTCGCACCGCGCCGGCTGCGGCGTCGGACGCCAGCACGATTGTACGCAACGGATCGTTCGGATCGCGCGCGACCGCGACGCCCACGAAGAACGATGCCAAGGGATCGCGATACTCACTGGCGACTCGCATAGTTTTCGTCTCGATGACGGAGAGCCAAGAGTTTGGCGCCGCGCCGCGGTTGGAAACGATGGCGTACCGCCCGTCGGGCGATAGCGCCAAGCCCAGCGGATTCGACCCCACGAAGAGATTCGCGCCCGCAGGTGCAGCGATTCTGCCGTTGGGAAGAACGGCGTTGGCCGGGCGGATCAGATCGGCGCCCGTTGGTCGCTTGCCGGCGGGAGCCGAATAGACGATGAGAGGAGCCGGTCGACTCCCCGCACCCAATAAAACGGCGGCTAATATCGCCGCAGCCATAGGTCTAGACGACACGGGAGGTATGCCATTACCATGCGGGCCGCGGGTACCCTGCCGACGGGGCGGAACGTTGCCCCATGACCGCCGATGCACGTATCCTCGCCGTCACGACGGCGGTGCCCCCCTTCGTGCTTGGCCAAACTGAAGTGATGCGGCGTATCGATCTCGCGCTCGGCCCGCGCTCGCGTGAAATCGTGCGTCTGCTTCCCATGTTCGGCAATACGGGCATCGAACGCCGGTACTCATGCGTACCCATTGAGTGGTACGAGGGGCTCCACGAATGGCCGGAGCGCAATCAAGTCTATCTCGACTCAGCTTTGGATCTGCTCGAGCGCGCGACGCGCGCCGTGCTCGCGCGAGCGCAGCGGGACCCGCGAGAGATTGACGCCGTCGTTGCGGTTTCCACCACGGGCATTGCAACGCCGAGTTTGGATGCGCTGCTGATGGAACGAATGAATCTGAGGCGAACGGTGCAGCGGCTGCCTATCTTCGGCTTGGGTTGCGCAGGGGGCGCAATCGGACTCGCGAGAGCCGCGGCAATCGCCCGCTCTGCTCCGCGCGGGCTGGTGCTCTTCCTGGTCGTCGAGCTCTGCGCGCTGAGCTTCCGTCGAGACGACTTCTCGAAGAGCAACATCGTTGCGACCGCGCTTTTCGGTGACGGCGCCGCCGCCGCGCTGATATCGTGCTCGGGCGAAGGCGCGAGGATCGTCGCCGGGGGAGAGTTTACTTGGCCCGATTCCCTCGACGTGATGGGCTGGGAGGTGACGCGGGAGGGACTTAAGGCAATCTTCTCGCGCGACATCCCCGAGCTCGTCACGACGAAGCTTCACGACGTTGCGGTGGACTTTCTCGCGGAACACGAGCTGACGCTGCGAGACATCGACTGTTTCATCTGCCACCCCGGCGGCGCCAAAGTACTCGACGCGTTAGAGAGTGCTTTCGAGCTGGAACCCGGAGCGCTCCAGTCCGCACGTGAGGTGTTGCGCGAGTACGGAAATATGTCGGCCGCAACCGTCATGTTCGTGTTGGAGCGAACGATCGGCGATTCGCTGCCCTGGAAGCGCGCGCTCGTGAGCGCGCTGGGTCCTGGTTTCACCGCCGGCTTTACATTGCTCGAAGGATGAGCATCCTCTGGATCGTTCTCGGCTTGGTCGCGCTGCAGCGCCTCTTGGAGCTGCTCTACTCGGCGCGTAATACGCGCCGATTGCTCGCCGGCGGTGGGGTCGAATCGGGCGCGGTGCAATATCCTTTTTTCATTCTGCTGCATGCGGCATGGCTGGCGAGCATGGCAATCTTCATTCCCGCAGCAACGATCCCAAACTGGAACCTGATCGCGCTCTATGCGCTCCTACAGCCGTTTCGAATTTGGACCATTGCAGCGCTTGGCCCACAGTGGACGACTCGCCTCATTACGCTTTCGGGGGCGCCACGCGTGCGGCGTGGCCCATACCGCCTCTTCCGGCACCCCAATTACATCATCGTATGTGCGGAGATCGCGATACTTCCGCTAGCTTTCGGAGCTCGCGAAATTGCGATTCTTTTTTCCTTCCTCAACGCAGCATTGCTTTCGTGGCGGATCCGCCTCGAAGAACGCGCGCTGTTCGAGGCGTCTGCAAGCAAGGGAAAAGCTCGCGGAGCCTCGTGACCTTCAGACGTTTGCACCCAAGCCCTCTACTTCATTGATTGCCGGCGTTCTGCGGGCGACGCCCTCTTCAGTTGCCGCATTGGCCACCGCTTTCGCGACTGCGTCGACGACGCGCGTATCGAAGACGCTGGGAATGACGTACTCAGGGCTGAGCTCGTCTTCAGTAACGATTTGGGCGATTGCAAAGGCCGCCGCGAGCTTCATCCCTTCAGTAATGCGTCGTGCGCGAACGTCGAGCGCTCCCCGAAAGATCCCTGGAAAGGCCAGAAGGTTGTTGACCTGGTTTGGAAAATCGGAACGTCCGGTTGCGATGACCGCGGCGACGGGTGCCGCGACGTCGGGCATGATCTCGGGAGTGGGATTTGCCATTGCGAAAACGATCGGGTCGCGTCCCATGCGCGCGATGTCCTCCGGCTGCAAGATGCCTGGCGCGGAGACGCCGATGAAGACGTCGACCCCCTCAAGCACATCACGCAACGAACCGCGCCGGTTCTCGCGATTGCAATGCTCCGCCAACCAGCGCCAATGCGGGTTTTCGTAACGGTCGGTGCGATTCAGCGCTCCGGCGCGATCGACGGGAATGACGTCGCGCACTCCGGCACCGAGCAGCATCTTAATCGTTGCCGTTCCGGCTGCGCCGCTGCCGGAAACCACCACCCGAAGGTCGGCCAGCTCTTTGCCGACGACGCGCGCGGCGTTGACCAACGCAGCCATGATCACCACAGCGGTGCCGTGCTGGTCGTCGTGCATCACCGGAATATCGAGCGCTTCTATGAGACGCTCTTCGATTTCAAAGCAGCGCGGAGCGCTGATGTCTTCGAGGTTGATTCCACCGAAGACCGGAGCGATGCGAACGACTGTTTCGACGATCTCATCCACGTCTTTGGTGTCCAGGCAGATCGGAAAGGCGTCGATGTCGGCGAACTGTTTGAAGAGCATCGCCTTCCCTTCCATCACGGGCAGGGAGCCGAGCGGTCCGATGTCGCCCAAACCGAGCACCGCGGTCCCGTCGGTGACGACTGCGACCGCGTTTCGCTTGACGGTGAGCTGAAAGGCCTTTGCGGGATCGGCGGCGATCGCCATCGAGACGCGCGCGACGCCCGGCGTATAGACGATCGAAAGGTCTTGCCGGCTCTTGATCGCGATCTTCGAATCGATGCGAATCTTGCCGCCGATATGGGCGAGGAAGGTGGAGTCGGAGGCAAAGATGATCCGCGCGCCTTCAATGGCTTCGACGGCGCGGCGCACCTCGTTGGCAGCGGCATCCGAGGGAACGCCGATGGTCACGTCGCGCACGACGCGCGCCTTGGCAACCGAGTGCATGTCGACGGCGCCGATCGTTCCCCCCGCGTCGCCGATGACGTTAGCCAGGAATCCAAAGGCGCCGGGCTCGTTGGGCATATCGATCCGCAGAACCATTGTCAGGCTGATTGCCGGCTGCGATATCATGTCACGCTCTAATTTCCGCTGACGGTCATCTCGGCAACGCGGAACGACGGCGAAACGACGGCGGCGTCGAAACGAAGATCGTTTGCGATGGCATCGATGCCCGCAAGCATGTTGGTGTACTGCCCTGCAATCGTGAATTCATCGATCGCATAGGCGAGTTCGCCCCCTTCGATGAAAAAACCGCGTGCGCCGCGACTGTAGGTGCCCGAAGCGTGCTCGGTTGCAAAGCCAATCGTATCCATCACGAGCACTCCCACGGGCGTGGCGGCAATCAGCTCGGAGAGGGACGCGGAGCCGGGCTCCAAGTAGAAGTTGGTGGGCCCAACTCCCCCGCCGGTGGCGTTACCGGTGCTTGTCGCGCCGAGTTTGCGCGCGTAGTACGTATCGTAGAGGAATGTGCGAAGCACACCTCGTTCGAACACGGCGGTCCGACGAGTCGGCACGCCCTCTCCATCGAAGGGTGAGCTACCCAGGCCACCCGGGACTCGCCCGTCATCGACGACGGTGACGAGCTCGCTGGCTATTCGGTGGCCGATCTGTCCGCTCAACCAAGAGTTCCCAATAGCGACGTTGGCCGCGGAGCCGGCGGCGAAGAGGTCGTCAAGCAGCGCGGCGGCCACGTCGCGTTCGAAGATGACCGGCACGCGCATCGTCGGAGGCTTGCGCGCGCCGAAGAGATCGACGGCCCGGCGCACCGCGGTAGCGGCCACCGAACCGGGTGCCTCGAGATCGGCAAGGCGACGCGCCGCCGCGCCGTATTGTGCGATGCGCTTGACGTCTCCGTCGAGCGCGACCGGTCCGGTCGAACGGCCGACCCTCGTCCAGCTGTAACCGGCTGCGAAGCCGTTTGAATTGGCGATCGCCGTGACTCCGACGGCATCGGTATAGTGTGAACCGCTGGAATTTACGACGCGTGTATCGGCCGCACGGATCAGACGCTCGAGATGTAACGCCTCTTCCAACTTTTCGGCACCCTCGCGGTCGGCAATTCGGGCATCGGAGAGTTCGAGCTGCGCTCCTTCGGCCGCACACTCGTCGGGAAGACCGGCGTACTCGTCGGGCGCCACGAGCTCGGCGTGCGCGACCGCGCGCGCGACGGCCGCACGCAGCCCGTCGGCAGAAAGATCGGAGGTCGAAAGCGTTGCCTTGCGCCCGTCGCAGAAAACCCGCAAAAAAAGGCTTTTGCCGGTTGAGCCCTCGAGCCGCGCGAGAACGTTTTCGCGCGCTTCGGCGTGAAATCGGCGCGCGATCGAAACGGAGGCTTCCGCGCTTTGCGCGCCGGCAGCGCTTGCCAACGTAAGCGCGCCGGACGCAAGCTCGATCGCGGCCGATTCATCCATGTTGCGTTCCACCGACGGTAATCGAAGAAATTTTTACCGTCGGCATTCCCACGCCAACGGGAACGTACTGACCGCCCTTGCCGCACGTGTAATGGCGCCTCGCTAATCGGCCGTCGTTGCCGACCGCGACCACCTTCAGCATCGCCTCCGGGCCATTGCCGATGATCGTGGCGTTTCGGACCGGCGTCGTAATCTTGCCGTTCTCGACTAAATAGCCTTCGCCGACCATAAACACGAAATCGCCTTTCGCAATCTCCACTTGGCCACCCGCGAACGACTTTGCATAAATGCCGCGGCGCGTAGACGCAACGATGTCGTCCACGCTCGCGTCACCGCTTGGCATATACGTGTTGCACATGCGCGGCTGTGGAGCAAAACGAAACGATTGCCGTCGCCCGCTCCCCGTCGGATCGACGCCCATCAATCGCGCATTGAGCCGATCTTGCATGTAACCAAGCAGCACGCCGTTTTCGACTAAGACCTTATGCTGGCCGGGGACGCCCTCGTCGTCCACGTTGAGGCTGCCCCGTTCTTCCTCAAGATTTCCGTCGTCGTAAATCGTCACGAGCTCGCTTGCGACGCGTTCGCCTACTCGTCCGCTGTAGAGCGACGTGCCGCGGCGGTTGAAATCGCTTTCGAGGCCGTGTCCCACGGCTTCGTGCAGCAAGACGCCGCCGCCACCCGCGCCGACGATCATTTCCATCTCCCCGGCGGGTGCGGGGAGCGCGCCAACGTTGACCGTCGCAATGCGAGCGGCTTCGGAGGCGAGCAGCTCGGGCGTTTCCTGGTCGAAGTAAGCGATTGAGGTTCGTCCCCCATCGGCGACGTAGCCGGAGCCGCGCTCTTTCTTTTCACTGGCAACGACCTGCACCCCAAGCGTAACGAGCGGTCGGCAATCGTGCACGAGCCGACCTTCACTCGTCGCTATCCAAACCTCTTGAACCTCATCGCTCACGTGGGCATTGACGGCGACGACACGCGGATCGTAACGGCGCGCGGCAACATCGGCGCTCTCCAGCATGTGCACGTAACGCACGGCGTCGAAAACTGGCGAAGGCAGACAATCGTAAAATGATGGGGACGCGCGCAAGGAGAGGTCGACCGATCCCGCTTCTCCATTGGCCGCCGTGCTCGCAATCAACGAGGCCGCGTCCGCAGCTTCGGCCAGTGCGGCCTCGCTCAAGTCATCGGAGCAGGCGTAGCCGGCCGACTCTCCAACGACGACCCGAACTCCAACGCCCATGATGACGCCGTAAGACGCGTCGTGAATCCGGCCGTCTTGCAGCCGGTACGACAGCGTCCTGCGTCGCTCGCAAAACACATCGGCGAACGCCCCGCCGTGCCTAAGCGCCCGACCGACAAGCCGAGAAAGCAGCGCTTCGTCCAAGACGCCTGCTATTTCGTTCCTCAAAATGTTGCCAAACGATTGACGCTGCGAACGATTGCGGCGTCCGGATCGCCGGGCGAATCGTTGAGGAGAAAAGCAAACGACACGCGTCCGTGGTAGCGCGTCGTGACGTACCCTGCCAGCGCCGAGACATTAGAAAGATGCCCGCTCTTGGCACGAACGCGCCCAAGCGCCGTAGTAAAATCGTAATACTCGAGCGTTCCCTGGCGACCCCCCAGGGGTAAGAGCAGATAGAGCGACGGCTCGTCATAGGCGAGCAAACGTGCGAGGGTGATTGCCGCAACTCGGTTATCCGGGGAGAGCCCGCTACCGTCAAATAGTCGAAGACCGGGCGTCGGTATACCGTTGCGCTCGAGAAATTCGCGTTCCGCGTCTATTCCGCCGACGTCGTCTGGCGCCCCAGTCGCCTCGCCGCCCACCGTGCGCAGCAGTTGCTCCGCATAGTGGTTGTCCGAAACGAAAAGCATGTGGCTTTCGAGAGTCTTCAACGGTGCAGAGCGGTGGTCCCAGAGAACGACGCTCTCGAGCGGCGCGGCGCCCAGAAGCGGTGCCGTGGTAAGGGCGATTCCACGCGATGCGAGCATTCCGTTGACGCGCGCCGCCACGTACCGCGCGACGTCTTGCATAGGCGTCCAGACCATTTCTTCTGCGCCGCCGATTTCTTGACGCGATTCGATCGTATCACCGTCGACGGAAATTGCGCTGGTCGGAGCGGCGTAATCTTGGCCGTCGTCGTTTCGTTCCCAGTGCCGATTGAGCGCCGGTCCACTCAGGGTCGTATCGTCAACCACCAGGCGACCGTCGACACGGCGCAATCCAGAGCGAGCAAGGACGCCGACGCCGTTTCGCAGATCGTCGGACTGTAACGACGGATCGCCCGACCCGATCAGCCAAAGATCGCTGCCCAGGGTGCCGTCATCAGCTATGCCGTCACGAGCCGAAAAGAGAGTATGGTAGCGATAGGCCGGACCAAGCGCATCGAGCGCCGTGGCCGCTACGATCAATTTCTGAACCGAGGCCGGTGCGACCGCGCGCTCCGCGCGATCGTCGTAAATCGTGCGACCATCAGCGGCAACTACCGCAAAGCTCCACGCACTTGCCCCCGCAATCGCCGGCCCAAAAGCACCTTGCAACTCTCCTCTCAACCGCTCGCGGTCGTCATTACTCCACGAGAGCATGGGCGCTGGAGCAAGGATACGTTCTGCCGAGGCGTTTCTCGATTTTTCTGCAATACAGGATGTGTTTTTCAAAGCTTGCTCTCCGAAAAATCGAGATGAGCGG
>DATDIA010000189.1:0-5060 GCA_036521295.1 Candidatus Cybelea sp.
TCGAGAATCCGGTCATCACGAAGATCGCTTTTAGCGGGAACCAGAAGGTTCCCAGCGACACGCTATTGGCGCTCATGGACCTCGCGGTAGGCCAAGTCTTCAACACCAACACTTTTCGGCAAGACGTGCTGAAGATCAATAACTATTACGAGCGCATCGGTTACGGCGGACAAGTGCCAACCCACGTCAAGGACATCAACCTCGATTCACAGACCGGTGCGCTCACGCTGGTCATTCAAGAGGGCTTGGTCGTCAAAAACATCATCATCGGGGGCGATCCGCTGCTTCCGCCGCCTTATCTCCTTCCGCACCTGACCTTGAAACCCGGTAGTGTCTACTCCGACTCCGTGCGCGACGCTGATTACAAAATTCTGCAGAAACTCTACGAAGACAAGTTCCATCTCGAGGTCGGGAACTTCGAGGGCGGTATCGTGCCTTCGTCGATCAACCTTCAGGCGGGAACCGCCGACGTCAAGTACAATATTTACGTCGCGCGCATCGCCGTGGTCGAAGTCACTGGGAACACGCGAACGAAAGACCAAGTGATCCGTCGCGAGCTGCGGGAACGGCCCGGAATGGTCCTCAACACCGATGCGATCAAGCGGGATTACCAACGGCTCAACGCGCTCAACTTCTTTTCCAAGGTCGAACCCGACATCAAGCCGGGTCCGGATCCGAAAAAGCCGCAGGACGTCACCGTCGTGTGGCACGTCACCGAGCAGCGCACGGCCACGGCGTCGGTCGGCTTTGGATATTCGGGAGGTTTGACCGGCCTTGGCCTCTACGCGACGCTCGGCTTTTCGGACAATAATCTGCACGGCACCGGCAACTCCGCGGGCCTCCAGTTTGAAGAGGGCGCGCGGGCGGGCATCGCGCAGCTTACGATGTCGGTGCCCTACCTCAGCAACACCCCGCAAGGGCAAAAGTACACGGTTGGCGGCTCCATCTTCACCAACCATACGACGTATTATTATCCGGTCTACGCAATTGCCGGTTCCGGAACGGCGGTGAAGAGCAGTTCGACGGTTCCGATTCCCGTCACGCTCTATTCGAGCACGAATTCACAGTTGGTCTCCGGTACCGACGCCACCAGCGTTTCGAGCTCGAACGGAGCCTCCGGTAACATCGGGCGCCGCCTGAGCGACTACACGATTCTTTCGTTGTCGATCTCCGGCCAAAAGATTAAGTACGACACGACGGTGCCGTCGCCGTACTACTTCCAAGGAAATCAGCCCAACATTTTCGTCGGACCCACGCCCAGCCCGATCAGCTCCTCGCCGAACAACTTCGGCGGCTCCTTCGGCATTTCGGCGTCCTCGATCGCCAATGTGAACACCGGCGCTCCATACAACCTTGTGACGAGCGGCCTTAGCTTGCAAACGATCACGCTCGACGATCCGTTCAACCCACGCAACGGCGTCAAGGCGCTGCTAAGCACCACGCTCTCGGCTTCGGCAATCGGGTCCAACTTCTCGTTTACCCAGAGCACGCTCGATCTCGCGAAGTTCTTCCCGGTGCTCAAGGACGCCACGCTGGGAGTTCACGGTGCCGCGTACAACTCGACTGGGGTCATTCCGCCCAGTTCGCTCTTCACGTTCTCCGATCAGCAGATGCGCGGTTACAATCAGGTTTTTTACGCAACCAATGCTTATCTCGGGCAGATCGAGCTGCGTCAACCCGTCGCCTTAGATCGCCGTATTACGCTCGCGGTCTTCGTCGACGAGCTGGATTACCACATCCGAGGCGCGTACCCGCTTCTCAACCCATACACGAACCGCATCACCGGGTATCCCGCCGATTGGGCGCTCTACGGGGATGCCGGTTTCGGTATTCGTTTCGACGTACCGCAGCTCGGTCTTCGTACGGTACGCATCGACTTCGCCAAAGGAGTGAATGGAACGCACACGAGTTTCGGAATCGGCCAGAGTTTTTAGTTGCAGGGCGACCCGTCCTAAAGACCAATAGAACGATATGAAAATTCGGTCAGCGATATTTTTCGCCGGCGCCGTCGCGCTCGCCATGTGGGCGGGGCGCGGCGCCATTGCAGCGGACCTCACCGATGTCGGATACATCGATCAAGCAGAGCTGGCAAACTTGCCGGTTTTCGTTGCGGGGAACCGCCAGCTGGCATCCTATAAGGCGCAGCTCGATTCGCAGTTCAACGCTCAGCTGCGGCGCGCTCGAACGGATGCCGAGAAGCAGCAGGTGGCCATGCAGTTTCAGCAACAATTCAACGATAAGCAGCGCGAAATCGTCGGGCCTCTTTTTCAGCGAGCGCAGCTAGCAATTGCCGCGGTTAGCGCAACGCGCAGTCTTTCGATCGTCGTTGACAAGCGGGTCGTGATCTACGGAGGTCAAGACGTTACGAAAGACGTGGAGGCCGTCTTTGTCAGCCCGCAGGCCATCCAGCCGCCCGCCGCGACGCCACCGCCGTCCGAGATCGGCTACGTCGATCAAACCGTGCTCGACGGAGTTCCGAAGGTGCAAACGGCCAACAGCACGATGCAACAGTTCGAGAGCACGCAGCGACAAGTTTACTCGGCGCGAATCGCTCAGGCCCGCAGTCCGAGCGAGAAACAGCAACTTCTGCAACAGTACAACAAGACGGTTGCCGACAAGCAGGATCAGCTTCTTAAGCCGCTCGTAGATCAAACCCGGATCGCGACGTCCGACGTGGCACGGAAGAAGCATTTGTTGCTCGTCCTCGACAAGGCAGACGTGATTTACGGGGGGACGGACATCACGCCGGATGTCCAAAATGAGCTTACGAAATAGCGTTCTGAGCTGCGCCCTCATCGTTTCGGTCGCCGGCTGCGCGCCCAACGTCCACTCGCCCGCCATTCGCGGGACGGGTTACGTGCGGATAGACGAGGTCGTCAAGCATCATCCGCTCTATGGTCAGCTCTCGCAACTCGATGACGCGATCGCGGCAATCAACCTTCAATCGGTGGCGCGGCACGTACCGCTGACTGGCGCTCAGATCGCGGCGCAGACCGCCGCGCTCAATCGAGAGCTGCGCGCCGCGCAGATAAGGGCGAACAAAATTCTCGCGCAAAAACAGAACGACTACGCGCAGCGCGAACAGCAGGCAGTTCGTTCGGCGTTGGCCGCAGCGGGCATTCGAGGCTCGGGTGCGCTCGCCGCCCAACAAATGAGCGGTACGTCCGCTCAACAGGTTGCGCAAGCCGCCAAAGCGGCCGACGCGGACCTCATGGCGTACCAGCAGAACGTCGTCGCGCAAGACAACGCGGCGAGTTCTTCGATAGCGAAACAGCTCCAAGCGCAAGAGGCCCAGAAATACCGTGCTAAGGCCGAACAGCTTATGCAGAACGAAACGGATCTTTCGCTGCGTTTGACGCAGCAGGACGCCGCCTCGCGATTGGCGATCAAAATGCGTCTCTCCAATCTCGCGTTAGATCCGGCCGCGCGCAAGCAGGCCCAAGAGCAGCTCGCCACGATCGGCGCCAAAGAGGCTGCGCAACTGGGAGCCCAACGCGACGTTGATGCCGCGACGCTGCGCTCTTACCGGCAGCAGCTCGATCGACAGACCGGCGATGCAATTCGCAGCCAAGTAGGCGCAATCCAAGCCCAGACGAGAGGCAAGCTCGAGCAACGCCGCAACGAGGTGGGCACGCAGTTGCGCAGCCTTGGCCCTCCGTCGTTGCCGACGAACCTTCCGCCCGACGTGCAGGCGCGCATTTCGGGCATCCATCGACAGTTTGTCGGACAGTTCCGGGCCGACGCCGCAAAAACTATCGGGGAGTACAACGCGACGAAAAGCGATCTCGACCGCCAGTTTGCGGCGCTTCATGGGGCCGACGTCGGGGCGACGGGAGCCGCCGCCAAGGAACTCGGAACGCTGCAAAAGCGGCGCGGCGAGCTTTATGGGCAGATCGTCGCGCAGGTGGAACGTGACGTTTCGCGCATTGCAAAGGATAAGGGATTCAGCATCGTCTTCGTCAACATTTGGTCTGCGGCGGGCGGATACGACCTAACCAACGAAATTATCAAAGACGTCGAAAGTCAACACGAGTGAAAAAGCACCAACGGATTTTTTTCTTCTGCGCCGCCGTCGCGGTCGCGGGTTGCGCTACGCGCAGTCCCATCGGGCTCGTGGACGTGCAGCGGATCGTCGCGAACTGGCCGGAGTATCAGGGCTATCAAAACCAACTTTACGCCGATGAGCGATCGATTCAATCGCGGCGGGAGAGCGCGGCGCGGAAGCGACGCGCTGCGGTGGCCCTGCAACGTAAATATTCGCAAGTAACCGATCGGCTTTCGCAGCAGATTCGGGACGCAGCCGGAAAAATCGCATCTGCGCGTCAGCTGAAACTGGTCTTGACGCGCGAGGGCATCGGTTACGGCGGCGTCGACATCACCGGCGACGTCGAGAGGGCGCTCAATATTACGGAGAAGGCGACGCCCACGCCTGGTACGTAGTGGTCGATACCAGGCTACTGGCTCGCGCAGGAGGTTCGATGCTGGGGACGCTCGAGGAATTGGCTGCGCGGGTCGGGGGACGCATCGTTGGCGACGGCAGCGTTCGCATTGACCGAGTCAGTGCCGTAGAAGATGCAACCAACGACGCACTGACTTTCGCGACGAACGAAGCATATTTTGCATCTGCGCTGGCAAGCGACGCGGCCGCGATCTTAGTCGACGATTCGCTTGGGAAGGTTCCGGCCGCTAAGCCGTTATTGGTAGTAGAGAACGCGCGTTACGCATTGGCGCTTTTGCTGCAATCGATGCGGCCGCACAAGCCGCGCGGTCCCTTCCGGCATCCGAGCGCCGTCGTCGAGCCCGACGCGCAACTCGCCGCCGAAGTGTATGTCGGCGCCCATGCCTATATCGGAAATCGCACCACCATCGGCAGCGGCGGCGTCCTCGGCGCCGGGGCCTACGTGGGCGACGGCGTTTCCATTGGCGAGTCGGTTTGGATTCATTCGGGGGCCAGCATCATGTCGGGGACGCGCATTGGCGACCGCGTCGTTCTGCATTCGGGATGCGTCATCGGCAGCGACGGATTCGGCTGGGCTTTTGTCGACGGCCGATCGGAACGA
>DATDIA010000190.1:0-4863 GCA_036521295.1 Candidatus Cybelea sp.
GTGACCTCGCGTCGTCGAGCGTCGCGGCCAAATCCGGCCCGACGCCCGCAACGCGCAGCAGCGGGCGTTGGGGCGGTGGAATCGACGCAACCGCGCGAACGAGCGATCGTGCGCCCTTCGAAGGCATGACCCTTCCGGCAAAGAGCACCGCATCGGTTTGGGGCCGCTCAGCCGGAGATTGCGCAAAAGCCGCATCGCCGAGCGCGGGCGCAACGACGTGCGTGTGTCGCGCATTGATGCCGTTGCGTAGCGCCAGGTTCGCGAGATACCGCGAAAACGCGATCGTCGCATCGCCCCCCTCAACCGCGCGCGCGACGGCTTCGCGATTTCTGATCAAGGCGTGGGTGCGCGGTCGCGGCCCGTAGGCGCACCCGTTGACAAGCGCATGCCATCCGCAGGTAAACTCGCCCATTGCCACCTTGCAGATGCCGCCGCCCTGCGGATAGAGCCGGTCGCCGTTGGGGCAAAACGGGCGGTGATCGTGAAGATGATAAACGACGCGCGGGGCGTTTTGGCGTATGACGTCGAGAATGCCCACGTCGAGAACGTTGTGCAGCGCCGCCACGTCCGGCCTAAACTCGCGCGCAATCGCGGCCACCGCATTCGCGGCATCGGCGCAAGGCGCGTCGTGCTCGTCGCTCCATTCCACTGCTTGTGCGGGAACGCCGTACGCTTCGGGCTGCGCGACCGTGCGCGCCACGACCCGTACTTGGTAGCCGCGCGAAACAAGCGCCGGAAGCAGCGAACGCAGGTAGGTTTCCGTGCCGCCTTCCGCGTCGACGCGTTCGCATGCGACGAGCAGTTTCACCGCGATCGCGCCACATCGAGAAAGAGCGCCAGATGGCGCTCGGTACTCTCGTCCCAGTTGAAATGTCTTGCTCGCTCGAGCCCCGCGGTCCGCAGGCGCTCGCGCAAAGACGCATCGTCGACGACCGAGCGCAGTGCACGTGCCCACGCGTCGGGATCTTCCGGCGGTGCGTAAAGCGCTGCCTCGCCCCCGATCTCGGGCAGCGCGCTCGCCCGCGACGCGACGACCGGCGTTCCGCAAGCCATCGCTTCGAGCATGGGCATGCCAAACGTCTCGTGAAACGACGCGAGCGTTAGCGCAAGCGCGCCGCGGTAACAGGCACGCAGCGCTTCGTCGCGTCCGGCGACCAGATCGTCGGCAAGGTTTCCTACGTGAACGATGCCTGGGAGCTGCGGCGAACGCGGGCCGGCCGTTGCAAGCGCAGGGCCGTCGCCCAACGGCCACGCGCGACGATACGCTTCGTAAAGCAATGCGAAGTTTTTGCGCGGTTCTCCCGTCGGATCGCCGACGAAGAGCACGAACGGCCGCGCGTTCAAGGCTGCCGGAAGCGGCTGCGCTGCACCGGGAGTAAATGATGCCTCGACGCCGTGTTCGATCACTTCGATCCTTTCGAGCGGAACGCCGAGTAGCTCGTGCACTTCGGATCGACCGAACGAGGAGACTGCGATGACGCGCGTGGCCCCCCGTGCCGAACGGAGAAAAGGCTCCTGGGCGTGTTGCCGTCTTTTCGGATCGGGATCGGGATAGCGAAATGGAACCGCATCGTGGATCGTTGTGACGCTGGGAAGCGGCGAGGAGAAGAAGCTGCCGTTGGCGGGATGCCAAATGATGTCGAGATCGCGAACCGCTCGCGCGCTGACGGAGAAAGCGTCACTCGCCAGAGCGCGCTCGTACGGTCCGCGCTTGCGCTGTGGAAACGGACCATCGGCCAGTAACGTGAGCTCGACGTCATTGCGCGCCGCAAGCCGTCGCAGTATCGCGCGCACGTAACGTCCGATGCCGCGCGTGTCCTCGGCAATGACACGCGCATCGACGGCCAAGCGCAAAGGCGGCATTCGCGGCGACTTCGAAGCTGCCGTCATGGTGTCATCCTGAGCGGCCCTTGTCATCCTGAGCGGAGTCGTAGGATGAGCGGAGTCGTAGGATGACTCGTATAGCAGCCCATCTGATCCTGGGCGCACGCGACGAACCTTTCTTGGAAGCGATGCTGGACTCAATCTCAGACGTTGCTTCGGTTCTTATCGTCAACGATAACGGACCGAATCCCTCGCCGCACGCAGGGACGTTGGCGGCAAGCCGCTTCGGAACAGAAAATCGGCTGGTGATCGATCGGACGCCGTTTTCGGGATTTGCTGCGGCGCGCAACGTTTGCATGCGCTTGCACGAACGCACCGGCGCGGATTGGGTCACCTTCATCGATGCCGACGAGGTCCACGGGACGGCGGTGCGCCGGATCGCGGATGGCCTCGATCGCCTCCCGCCGGAGTACGATTTCGTGGACGGCTACACGTGGCATTTCTTTGCTTCGTTCGAATACTATACGTCGATCGAACGGCGAATGATGTTCTTTCGCTATCGTCCCGGCCTGCGATGGGAAGGCGCGGTGCACGAGCGGCTCATCGGCCTGAGCGGCAAGCGTATAGCGTTGCCGTACGTCTACGGGCACTATGGTCACACCCTCAAGCCCCGCCGGCATGCGGAGAAAGGGCGCCACTATTCGTCGCTCGGCGCCCCCGGGAGCGTGCTCGCGGAAGAAGAGCTGGATGGATTCGACGTCGAGCGTTATTTTGCGCCGGTCTATCCCCGGCTGCTGCGCTTTAGCGGGGTCCACCCCCCGGCGGCGCGGCCGGCGCTCGAACGTTTGGAGGCCGAATTGGGCTCCGACCACGGTCTTACCGAACGGATGGTGCGGGCCCAGCCAGTGGCGGTCAAGTTGGCCAATATCGCCCGCAAGCTCAATTACGAGCTGCGCTGGCGCTCACGGGGCTCCCACAGTAGGGCACGCGCGTGTCTAATTCCGAAGGAACCGGGAATATTTAATAATGTGATGAAGGACAGTAGCGACAGCGATTAAGCGGTGGGTCGGGGAAGCGTCTTTTCGGAGAGCTGGAAGCTTGGCCGAATGCTTTATTGGTGGGACGCGCCAAATCCGGCCGCCGGTCATTGGTTTTTCGCTGCTTGCGGAAATATGAACAAGTCCCTAAACTTGTTATCGAGGAGGCAGTTAACTGACCGCCTCTAGGCAATTATGAGCGCAGCAACGATGCCCCGCCTTGGACCGTCGATCATTCGACGCCAGGGCCTCGAGGATTGGCTCGGACGCTTTACCAGCGTTCCGGTTCGATTTTTGGTGGCACCCAATGGCTTTGGCAAGACCATGGCCCTTTCAGGCTACCTGCGCCATATGTCCAAGAACGGGCTTTATTGCGCCGTTCCCGCCGGCTCGGACGCCCAGGCTATTTGGGGCTGCATCGCCCGCGCTCTCCAAGTCGGGAAGCACTTGAACTCTCACGCGGAGCGGCTGCAGGCGCTGGCATCGCGCGCGCCGCTCGAACTCGCCCTCGACTGCGCGCAGGTTCCGGATCAGACCGGCATCGAGGCCATGCTCAGTCTCATAGAAGACGCTCCCGAGGACGTCGCGCTGCTTATCGCCTGCCGCTCACGCGCGGCCTTTCAAGTCGGCCGATTCATTTCCGAAGGCAGAGCCGTTCTTTGCGATGCCGAACGCCTTGCATTCGATGCGCCGGAGATCCGCCACCTCGCCGAGACGTTAGGCGTGGCGTTCACGCATGCAGACGTATCACGCATGCTTGAAGTGACCGACGGTTGGCCTCAAGTCGTGAGCGGCGCTTTGCGCAAGGCGAGCGAGGATAACCTTCCGCTCGCGCAGGCGTTCGAACACTGGCGCGTGCGGTACGGTCACCTTTTCAACGAGTTCCTCGTAGCGGGATTGAAAAACGTGTCGGAACGCGAAGCCGATTCGGTGCTCAAGCTTATGAGCGGTTCGCATCTCGACGACCGAACGCAGATGCAAGCCCTTGAAGAGCAAGGTCTTTTCGTCGTCCATACGTCCGAGGGGTATCGGCCGCTTCGCGCGCTCTCACGCAGTCGCGTGTACGATCGCTACGGACGGCGGGTGGAAGCCGTCTCGCCCATGGAGGTTCGCCTCTTCGGATGGTTTTTGGCGGAGATCGACCAGCAACCGATCGACTGGGTTCGTCGCCGCGATCGCCAAGTTTTCAAGTACGTTGCGCTGCAGCCCGGGGGCAGGGTTTCGCGCTCCGAGCTCAGCCAAGTCTTTTGGCCGGGCGCCGAGCGGCATCTGGTCGCGCAAAGCCTGCGCACCGTATGTTCCAACATCCGTAAAGCCATCGCCCATATCGTCGGGTTCAAGGAGGTGGAGTCGTACTTCCACGCCGGCGATGAGATTTCGATCGACCTCGACAACGTCATCGTCGACGTCAATCGTTTTGTAACGCACGTAAACGATGCCGACGAGCAATTCGAGCGCGGCGAGATGCGTTCGGCTTATGCGCACTATCGAAACGCGGCCCGCGTCTATCGCGGCGACCTCCTTATCGGCGACGCGCACGAGCAGTGGGTTGGAAGCCTCGATACGCTGCTCAAGCAGCGACAAGTCATCGTGCTGGAGCGAATCGCCAGCATCGTCAGCACGTTAGACGATCAATCCATTACCGCAGTCGAACCGGATCTTCGGCGCGCCTCGGCTTCCTAGCCCTCGTGCGAAGGGCCTGGATCGGTGGGGCCATTGTCCTTGCGACTTTGACCGCTCTCGGCGCGCAGGCCGAAATCGTGGAGCACACCGGCTTTTTAATGGGCGACTTTCGCGCGTTCTACTGTGCGGCGCGCGTCGTGTCTCACGCCGGCGACCCCTATCGCACCGAGCCCTTGCGCTCGTGCGAGACCTCGATCGGTTCGCAACGCTTTTTTGAAAAGAATCCGGGCGTAACGATCCCCGCGCCGTTACCGGCGTATGCGATTGCAACGCTCGTACCGCTCTCGCTGCTTCCATTCGGGGTTGCTGCAACGCTCTG